>DASXLH010000416.1:0-1686 GCA_036496335.1 Acidimicrobiales bacterium | reverse complement strand
TCGGGGCTTCGCCGCCTTCCGTGGCCTCGGGAGACTCGGGAGACTCGGAAGACTCAGGAGACTCGGAAGACTCGCCACCCTCCGCGCCGGCCTGGGCCTCGTAGTCGGGCCCGATGTAGTTGCCGGCCTCGTCGTAGGCGTGCTCGCCGAAGGCCTCCTGGTACTCGGCGGCCACCACGCCGCCCTCGGCCGCCTGCTTGATCGACAGGCTGATGCGGCGGCGCTGGAGGTCGATGTCGATGATCTTCACCCACAGCTCCTCGCCCGGCGTGACCACCTGCTCGGGCAGGTCGACGTGGTGGCCGGCCATCTCCGAGATGTGGACCAGGCCCTCGATGCCGTCGCCGACCTGCACGAACGCACCGAACGGCACCAGCTTGGTGACCCGGCCGTAGACCAGCTCGCCCACCCGGTGGGTGGTGGCGAACTCCTGCCACGGATCCTGCTGGGTGGCCTTGAGCGAGAGGCTGATGCGCTCCTTGTCGAGGTCGACGTCGAGCACCTGCACCTCGATCTCGTCGCCCACCGCCACCACCGAACCGGGGTGGTCGACGTGCTTCCAGGACAGCTCCGACACGTGGACCAGGCCGTCCATCCCGCCCAGGTCGACGAAGGCGCCGAAGTTGACGACCGAGGAGACGATGCCCTTGCGGGTCTCGCCCGGCTTGA
This sequence comes from Acidimicrobiales bacterium, assembly GCA_036496335.1. Taxonomy (GTDB): domain Bacteria; phylum Actinomycetota; class Acidimicrobiia; order Acidimicrobiales; family CADCSY01; genus JAEKLB01. The sequence goes on along the minus strand of DASXLH010000416.1, from coordinate 1,017 downwards.
GGTTGGCCAGGAACTCCTCGCGCTGCTCCTTCTGGGTCTCCTCCAGCCAGGCCCGGCGGGACAGCACGACGTTGTTGCGGTTCTTGTCGAGCTCGATGATCTTGGCCTCGAGCTCCTTGCCCACGTAGGGCTGGAGGTCACGCACCCGGCGCAGCTCCACCAGGGACGCCGGCAGGAAGCCACGCAGGCCGATGTCGAGGATCAGGCCGCCCTTGACCACCTCGATGACGAAGCCCTTGACGACGCCGTCGGCCTCCTTGATGCGCTCGATGTCGCCCCAGGCCCGCTCGTACTGGGCCCGCTTCTTGGACAGGACCAGCCGACCCTCCTTGTCCTCCTTCTGGAGGACGAGGGCCTCGATCTGCTCACCCAGTGAGACGATCTCGCTCGGGTCGACGTCGTTGCGGATGGACAGCTCCCGGGAGGGGATGACCCCCTCCGACTTGAAGCCGATGTCGAGCAGGACCTCGTCCTTGTCGACCTTGACCACCGTGCCGGTGACGATGTCGCCGTCGTCGAACTCGACGATGGTGCCGTTGATCGCCTCGTCGAAGGACAGCCCACCGAGGTCGTCGCTCACCACCTGGCGCGGGGTGTACACCCCGGCGTCGTCGAACGTGCCGAAGAGGCTCTCTCGCTCGTCGGGTGCGGTGGTGATCGGATCGGTGGAAACGTCGGTCATGAGTTAGGTCGCCTTTGGGTTCCGGACAGGCGCCGACGGTCGGCGCAATGAAGTCGCCAATGCTACGTGGTCGTGGCGGGGACGCCAGAGGCCGCTCCCCGGGCGATACGTACGGCCCGGGCCCCGCCGGCCCACTGCGCGCCCCGAACGTGGTTCAGGCGGTCGGACGGCTGGCCACCAGCAGGAACTCCGTCGTGTCGATGGTAGGCGGCTGCTCGGCGTACTCCCCCGGTGCCACCGACCACAGGTGACGGACCTCGAGACCGACGGCGGCCGCCAGCAGGCGCAGCTCGCGGGGCGTGAAGCAGGTGGTCCACAGATCGAAGTCGGCGTCG
>DASXLH010000415.1:0-8036 GCA_036496335.1 Acidimicrobiales bacterium | reverse complement strand
AGATCGCGCTCCTGACCGGCCGCATCAACGAGCTGAACGAGCACCTGAAGGTCCATCCCAAGGACCATCACAGCCGTCAGGGCCTCCTCAAGCTCGTCGGTCGGCGCCGTCGTCTCCAGGGCTACCTGCGCGACAACGACGTCGAACGTCTTCGCGCCATCAACGCCAAGCTCGGCCTTCGCCGCTAGGCGTCCCACACGCGGCGCGGCTGGTCAGCTGCCAGTCGCCCGCCCCCCGGCCACCGGCGAAGCCGTCGGGGCCGGCCGGGTGACGGACGACTGACAACTGGTCGCCGGCGCCGCTCTTACAGAAAGCGAGAGAGCATGGCTGACGCCATCTCCGTTTCAAGTCCCGTTCTCGGTCCCGATGGGACCGACGACGGCAAGCTCCTGTCCTTCGAGACGGGCAAGCTTGCCCCCCAGTCACAAGGCTCTGTGGTCGCCGGCCTCGGCGAGACCCGGGTCCTGGTCACCGCCAACGCCGAGAAGTCCACCCGGGAGGGGATCGACTTCTTCCCCCTCACGGTCGACGTCGAGGAGAAGGCTTACGCCGCCGGCAAGATCCCCGGCTCCTTCTTCCGCCGCGAGGGCCGTCCGCCGGACACCGCCATCCTCACCTGCCGCCTGATCGACCGGCCCCTGCGGCCCAGCTTCGCCGACGGCTACCGCAACGAGACCCAGGTGGTCTGCACGGTCATCGGGGCCGACCAGGTCAACCCGTACGACGTGGTCGCCATCAACGGCGCGTCGGCGGCGCTGATGCTCTCCGGGATCCCGTTCGAGGGTCCGCTCGGCGCGGTGCGCCTGGCCTACTCCCAGGACGGCACCTGGATCCCGTTCCCGACCTTCGAGGAGGGCGGCGACGCCACCTTCGAGATCGTGGTCGCCGGTCGCCAGACCCCCGAGGGCGAGATCGCCATCATGATGGTCGAGGCGGGCGGCACCGAGCGGGCCTTCGAGTACTACGACGACGGCGCCCCCAAGGTGACCGAGGAGACCGTGGCCGACGGCCTGGAGGCCGCCAAGGTCTGGATCCGTCAGTCGATCGAGCTGCAGAACGAGCTCGTGGCCAAGGTCGGCGGCCGCAAGGACCCGCTGCCCTTCGAGTCGGCCACCGACTACGGCAGCGACGTCTACGCCGCCGTCAGCGACGCCGGCCGCGAGGAGCTCGGCGCCGCCAACCGGATCGCCGACAAGACGCAGCGGAACGCAGCCAACGATCTCGCCAAGGCGGTCGTGCTGGCCGCCCTGGGCGACCGCTTCGCCGGCCGTGAGAAGGAAGTCAGCAATGCCATCCGCTCGCTCACCAAGAAGGTCATCCGTGACCGGGTGGTCAACGAGGGCGTCCGCATGGACGGCCGGGGCGTGCGCGACCTGCGCCCGGTCACTGCCGAGGTCGGCGTGATCCCGACCGCCCACGGCTCGGGCCTCTTCCAGCGGGGCGAGACCCAGGTGCTCAACGTCACCACCCTCGGCATGCCCCGGATGGACCAGCTGCTCGACACGCTGAGCCCCGAGGACCACAAGCGCTACATGCACCACTACAACATGCCGCCCTACGCCAACGGCGAGACGGGCCGCATGGGTGGTACCAAGCGCCGCGAGCTGGGCCACGGTGCCCTGGCCGAGCGGGCGCTGCTGCCGGTGGTCCCCTCCAAGGAGGACTTCCCCTACGCACTCCGGCTCGTGTCCGAGGTGCTGTCGTCCAACGGCTCCACCTCCATGGGCTCGGTGTGCGCCAGCTCGCTGTCGCTGATGGACGCCGGTGTCCCCACCCGCGGCCACGTGTCCGGCATCGCCATGGGCCTCATCCACGAGGGCGAGGACTACATCGCCCTCACCGACATCCTCGGCTCCGAGGACGCCTTCGGCGACATGGACTTCAAGGTGGCCGGCACCATCGACGCCATCACCGCCCTGCAGCTCGACACCAAGCTCGACGGGCTCCCCGCCGAGGTCCTGTCGGCCGCGCTGCAGCAGGCCCGTGAGGCCCGCCTCGCCATCCTCGACGTGATGACGGCGGCCATCGCCGAGCCCCGCGAAGACGTCGGTGCTACCGCCCCGAAGATCGTGAGCTTCGAGATCCCGATCGACAAGATCGGCGAGGTGATCGGCCCCAAGGGCAAGGTCATCAACCTCATCCAGCAGGAGACGGGCGCCGACGTCAACGTCGACGACGACGGCATGGTCGGCACCGTCACCGTCGGGTCGAAGGACGGCGCCGCCGTCGCCGAGGCCCGCCGCCGGATCGAGCTGATCCTCGACCCGCCGGCCGCCGTGGTCGGTCAGACCTACAGCGGCCGGGTGGTCAACGTCACCAAGTTCGGGGCGTTCGTCAACATCCTCCCGGGCCGCGACGGCCTGGTGCACATCTCCAAGCTGGGTGCCGGCAAGCGCATTGACAAGGTGGAGGACGTCCTCAACCTCGGCGACTCCGTCGACGTGGTCGTGGAGGACATCGACCCGCAGGGCAAGGTGTCGCTGCGCCCGGTGGGCGAGGGCTTCGACCTGCCCGAGGGCGCGGCGGGCGGCGAGGACCGGCCGCCCCGCCGTGAGCGGAGCGACCGTGACCGGGCTCCCCGGCGCGACCGTGACGACGCCCCGAGCGAGTCGGGCTCCACGTCGTCCTCGACCACCTCGGTGGCGACGGCTTCCTTCGAGGATGCCTTCGACGCCGAGCTACGTGACGAGTTCGGCGACCTCGGCCCGACGTCGACCGTCGCCCCGGCCGGTGACGCAGGCCAGAGCCGCGACCGCAACCGTCGGCCCCGCGGCGGTCGGCGCTAGCCCGCACCGGTGACGATCCAGCTCACCACCCTCGGCCACGGGCTGCGGGTGGTGACCGAGCACCTCCCCGGCGCCCGGTCGGTCACGACCGGGTTCTGGGTGGGTGTCGGAGGACGGGACGAGGCACCGGGCGAGGCCGGTGCCTCCCACTTCCTCGAGCACCTGCTGTTCAAGGGCACGGCCGATCGCTCGGCGGTCGCCATCGCCGAGGCGATCGACGCCGTGGGTGGCGAGATGAACGCCTTCACCGCCCAGGAGCACACCGCCTACTACACGCGCCTGCCGGCAGGGGAGCTCGGGCTCGGCCTCGACGTGCTCTCCGACGTGGTGTGGTCACCGGCCTGCCGGGCCGACGACGTCGAGGCCGAACGCCGGGTCATCCTCGACGAGCTGGCCATGGAGGAGGACACCCCGGACGACCGGGTCGTGGTGCTCCTCGGCGAGGGCCTCTTCCCCGACCACGAGCTCGGCCGCGAGGTCCTCGGCAGCCGAGAGACGATCGGCGGGATGACGCGCGACGACATCGTCGAGTTCCACCGCCGCTGGTACCGCCCGCCCAACGTGGTGGTGGCCGTGGCCGGCGCGCTCGACCACGACGAGGTCGTGGCCGGAGTCGCGGCCCGCTTCGTCGGCGATCTGGCGGCCGACGGCGCTGATGAGGGGCCCGCTGACGGCTCGCCGGTGCGGACCGCGCCGGTGCTGCCGCCCCGTCCCTACATGTCGCTCAGCCGGTCGACCGAGCAGGCCTACCTGGCCGTCGGCTACCGGGGCCTGTCCCGTGACGATCCCGACCGCTTCGCGCTCTCGATCGCCAACCAGGTCCTCGGCGGTGGGGTGTCGAGCCGGCTGTTCCAGAAGATCCGCGAGGAACGGGGCCTGGCCTACACCGTCCAGTCGTACCCGATCACCTACGCCGACGCCGGGGCTTTCGTCGTCTATGCCGGCACGGCGCCGGACCAGCTGGGCGAGGTGCTCGACCTGGTCGACGACGAGATCTCCCGCTTCGTCGACGATGGCCCCACCCCCGCCGAGCTGCGGGTCGCGTCCGGCTACCTGGTCGGCTCGACCCTCCTGGGGCTCGAGGACTCCGGCGGGTGCATGTCGCGCATCGGCAAGGCCGTGCTGAACCACGGGGAGGTGCTCGACCTCGACGCGCTGCTCGACCACTACCGGGCCGTCACGGCCGACGACGTGCTGCGCGTCAGCCGAGCCGTGCTGGGCGGTGACGAACGAACCGTGGCCGTGGTCGGCCGCGGGAGGTCGCTCAGCCGCTTCGCCAGCCGGGCCGGCGCGATCCGGCAAAGATCGGGGACATGAGCGAGGGTCCGCAGACGCGCGTCGGGGTGTTCGGGGCGACCGGTCGCATGGGGCGCACCGTCTGTGAGGCGGTGGCCGCCGCCGAGGGGATGACGCTCAGCGCCGCCGTCGACCCTCACCACGAGGGTCACGACCTGCTCTCGGCCGTCGGCGTCGCGTCGGACGTGATGATCACGGGCGACCGGGCCGGCCTGCGGGCCGAGGACGTCGACGTCATGGTCGACTTCACCGAGGCGGCCGTCGCGCGCGACGACCTGCTGTGGTGCGCGGCGAACGGCGTGCACGCCGTGATCGGCACGTCGGGCCTGGGCCAGGACGACCTCGAAACCGCCCGGGAGGCGTTCACCCGGAGCAACTGCATCGTGGTGCCCAACTTCGCCATCGGAGCGGTGCTCATGATCCGCCTGGCCGAGCTGGCCGCCCCCTGGTTCGACTCGGTCGAGGTGATCGAGCTGCACCACGACGAGAAGGTCGACGCCCCGTCGGGCACGGCCATCCACACGGTGGAACGGTTGGCGGCCGCGTCGCCGACCTGGACGCCAGACCCGACCACGCGCGAGACCGTCCCGGGGGCCAGGGGGGCGACCGGCGCCGGCGGGATCGCGGTGCACTCCGTCCGCCTGCGAGGCCTCTTCGCTCACCAGGAGGTGCTCTTCGGCACCACCGGGCAGTCGCTGAGCATCCGCCACGACGCCTACGACCGGTCCTCGATGATGCCGGGCGTCCTGCTCGCCATCCGCGAGATCGCCGACCGCCCCGGCCTCACGGTCGGCTTGGAGTCCCTCCTCGGCCTCGACGGGTAGATCCCCGCCGTGAGCGACGCCGCCGAGCTTGCCGCCAGGGAGCTCGCCCGACTGGGAGCGGAGGAGCGGGCCGGACTGTTCCACCTCTCCTGGTGGTCCGATCGCCTGCTCGGCATGGCGATGGGGGATGCCGGCTTCCGGGCCGAGCTGCTGCGCTTCGTCGACGTGTACCCGGCGACGGCCGGTCCGGAGGACGTCGTCGAGCACCTCCGCTCCTACCTCGGGGGACCGGCCACCCCCGGACCGGTGCGCTCGTTGGTCAGCTTGGCAGGGGCGGTGCCGGTGATCGGTCCCCGGGCCGCCGACGCCACCGCCAGACGGATGATCGAGCGGCTGGCCCGCCAGTTCATCGTGGGGGCCGACACCGAGCACGCCTTCCCGGCCCTCCGGGCGCTGTGGGACGGCGGGATCGCGGCCACCGTCGACCTCCTGGGCGAGAAGACCGTGGTCGCCGCCGATGCCGACCGCTACGCCGCCCGGGTGCTGGAGACCCTGAACGGGCTGCGCCGCGAAGCGGCGTCATGGCCGGTCCGGCCCGTGCTCGAGTCCGATGATCTGGGTCCCCTGAGCCGGGTCAACCTCTCGGTGAAGGCGTCCGCCCTGGCCCCGCACCTCGCTCCGCTCACGGCCGAGGACGGTCTGGCCGAAGCCGCTGGACGGCTCCGGCCGCTCCTGCACGCCGCCCGCGACGCGGACGCGTTCGTCTACCTCGATGCCGAGCACCATGCCGTGCGCGACCTCAACCTGCGCCTGGCCCGGACCGTTCTCGACGAGCCGGAGCTGCGGGGGGTGCCGGCCGGGATCGTCGTGCAGGCGTATGCCCGCGACGCCGTCGAGCACCTCGTCGAGATCATCGACTGGTCGGCGGTACGCCCCGCCCCGATCACCGTGCGGCTCGTGAAGGGTGCGTACTGGGACGCCGAGACGGTCGCCGCCGACACGGCCGGCTGGCCCTCCCCGCTCTTCACCGAGAAGGCCGAGACGGACGCCAACTACGAGCGCTGCGTCGACCTGCTCCACGATGCCCACGGCCGCGTCCGAGCCGCGTTCGGGACCCACAACCTCCGGTCGATCGGCTCCGCCATCGCCTCGGCCCGCGCCCGGGGGATCGCCGACGATGGCTACGAGCTCCAGCTCCTCTACGGGATGGCCGAGCCGATCCAGGCCGCCATCCAGCGATCGGGTCATCGGCTGCGGGTCTACGCCCCGATCGGGGAGCTCGTCCCCGGCATGGCCTACCTCGTGCGCAGGATCCTGGAGAACACCAGCAACGAGGGCTTCGTGCGCCGTTCCTTCGCCGAGCACCGCGGGCTGGGAGACCTGTTGCGATCGCCCGGTCCGCCACCTCCCAGCGGTCGTCTCCCCCTGGCGGCGCGCCCGCCGACCGACGCCGACCAGCCGGAGACCTACCGCCCGGAGCCGGTCGCCGAGTGGCACCGGGACGAGGTCCGCGCCGCCATGGGTGCCGCCGTCGAGGCGGCGATGACGGCGCCCCCGATGACGGTGCGCGCCCTCATCGAAGGGCGATGGATGGACAGCGGCGAGACGATGCTCTCCACCGACCCAGCTGACCCGGCGCACGTGGTGGCCCGGGTGGCGTCGTGCTCGGCGTCCGACGCGGATCGAGCGGTGGCGGCGGCCGAGGCGGCCTTCCCGGCCTGGGCGTCGACACCCGCCGGGGACCGCGCCGCCGTGCTCTTCCGGGCGGCCGCCGAGCTCCGTTCGAGACGCCACGGCGTGGCCGCTCTCGAGGTCGTCGAGGCCGGCAAGCCATGGGACGAGGCCGATGCCGACGTCGCCGAGGCGATCGACTTCTGCGAGTACTACGGCCGGGAGATGCTGCGACTCGACCGGGGTGGCACCGTCGACTCGCCTCCGGGTGAGGCCAACTCGCTTCGGTACCGGGGCAAGGGCGTGGCGGTGGTCATCTCGCCCTGGAACTTCCCGCTTGCTATCCCGACGGGCATGACGGTGGCCGCCCTGGTGACCGGGAACACCGTGATCCTCAAGCCGGCCGAGCAGACCCCGGCCATCGCCGCCTGCCTGGTCGAGGCGCTGGTGGCGGCGGGTGCGCCGGCGGGCACCATCCAGCTGCTACCCGGCCGGGGTGAGGCCGTGGGGGCAAGGCTGGTCGAGCACCCCGGCGTGGCGCTCGTGGCGTTCACCGGCTCGCGGCAGGTGGGCCTGGAGATCAACCGCCTGGCGGCCGTGCGCCGGCAGGGGGAGCGCTCGATCAAGCGGGTGATCACCGAGCTCGGCGGCAAGAACGCCATGATCGTCGACGACGACGCCGACCTCGACGTCGCCGTTCCCGACATCGTCCGGTCGGCCTTCGGCTACAGCGGCCAGAAGTGCTCCGCCTGCTCGCGCCTGATCCTCCTCGACGGGATCCACGACGTCGCCCTCGAGCGGGTGGTCGCCGCCACCGTCGCCCTGCGGGTCGGGCGCCCGGCGGCGATGGGCACCCAGGTCGGCCCGCTGATCGACGCCGAGGCCCACGATCACGTGCGTGACTACGTCGAGCTGGCCGGGCGGGAGGGCACCCTCGTGCTGCACCGCACCGACGTGCCCGACGAGGGCTGGTACGTCGGGCCCAGCATCGTGACCGGAGTCGACCCGGCCACCAGCCGGGTCGCCAACCAGGAGGTCTTCGGGCCGTTGCTGGCGGTCTTCCGGGCCCGCGACCTCGACGAGGCCATCGCCTTGGCCAACGCCACCGACTACGCCCTCACCGCCGGCGTCCACACCCGCTCGCCCGACACGGTGCGACGGGCGGGGGCCGAGCTGCGGGCCGGGAACATCTACGTCAACCGGGCGATCACCGGGGCGGTGGTGGGCCGCCAGCCGTTCGGCGGCTTCGGCCTCTCCGGCGTCGGCTCCAAGGCCGGTGGCCCGGACTACCTGTTGCAGTTCGTCGACCCGGTCGCCGTCTCCGAGAACACCCTCCGCCAGGGCTTCGTCTGATCCGTCGGATCGGCGCTGCGGAGGCGCTAGCCGGAGCAGCGGGTCTGAAGGGTACGGCTGCGTGCACGCCCAGCTGCGCAGGCGAAGCCGGAGCTGCGCATCAATGAAGCAGGTCGAGGGGGAGGGCGCCGTGACGGAGCAGGTCGTCGTGGAAGGCCCGCAGGTC
>DASXLH010000414.1:0-2791 GCA_036496335.1 Acidimicrobiales bacterium | reverse complement strand
GTCGTCACCGCCGCCGGCTGGGCCGTGCCGTCACTCGACTGCGCCTGGGCGATCGAGTCGAGGGCGGCGAGGATCCCGTCGCCGGTGGCCGTTCCTGGGCCCACCTCGAGCTGGCCGAGGGCGGCCACCACCGAGTCGTGGTCCTTGGTCGGGGTGCGCACCACGCGGGCGGTCCCGTCGAAGGCGACGAGGCCCACCTCGAATCCGGCCGGCATCTGCTTGACGAACTCCGACCCTGCCGCCACCGCGGCCTGGAGCCGGGTCGGGCTGACGTCGGTGGCGGACATGGAGGCCGAGACGTCGATGGCGAGCACGACCACGGCTGAGTCCTTCGGGATCCGGACGTCGTGGGTGGGCCTGGCCAGGGAGATGACGAGGGCCACCAGGGCGACGGCCATGGCGGCCGCCGGGACGTGGCGCCGCCAGCCGGCGCGGGCCGGCGCCACGCTGTCGAGCAGGTCGAGGTTGGTGAAGCGCACCGCGTACTTGCGGCGTCGGCGCTGGAGCACCAGGTAGGCGGCGGTCAGGCCGACGACGAAGACGAGCGCCAACAGGCGCCACGGGTCCTGAAAGGTGAGTGAGCTCACGGGAGCACCCCGGTTCCGGTAGTGAGGTCAGTGGGCTGGCTCATCGACGCCTCCGTCGGGCCTGGACGAACCGGACGACATCGAGCGTCCAGTCACGATCGGTGGAGAGAACGAGGTTGGATGCGCCGCAGGCGCGGACGCGGCGACGGACCTCGTCGCGGTCCGCCTCGGCGGCGGCCCGGAAGCGGGCCCGCAGGCGGGCGTCGGAGGTCTGCACGTCCCGGAGCCGACCCGTCTCCGGATCGACGAGGGTGAGGAACCCGACCGGCGGCAGGTCGCGCTCGCGGGGATCGCCGACCTCGACCACGACGGTGTCGTGGCGGGAGGCCAGGGCCCGCATCGGCCGATCCCAGCCGGTGTCCCCGGCCAGCAGGTCGGAGACCGCCACCACCAGGCCCCGCCGCTGGGCAAGACGGCCGGCCCGGTCGAGCGCGTCGGCGAGGGAGGGACGGCCCTCGCCGGCCCGCTCCCGGCGCAACAGCTTCAGCAGCAGCCCACGCACGGCCACGACCCCGGCCCGGGGCGGAACCACCTCGATGCCGCGGTCGTCGAAGACGACGGCGCCGACCCGGTTGCCGCCGCCCACGGCCAGGAAGCCGAAGGTGGCAACCGCGGCCATGGCCACGTCACGCTTCTCGTGGTCGGCCGTGCCGAAGTCGAGGCTGGCGGTGCCGTCGACCACCAGCCAGGTGTCGAGCTCGCGCTCGGCGATGGTGTCGCGCACCTGGGTGGAGGTGGAGCGGGCGCTCAGGTTCCAGTCGATGCGACGGACGTCGTCGCCCGGCTCATAGGCCCGGCCGTCGGCCGTGTCGGTGCCCGACCCGGGGATGAGGCCCTGATGGTCACCGTGCAGGAGACCGTCGACCCGCTTGCGCACCAGGAGCTCGAGCTGGCGGAGCGACGCCTGGGCGCTGACGCTGCGGGCGAGGGCCAGCTCGGCGGTGGCGCTCGTCACGAAGCCAGCCCCTCGGCACCGAAGCCCGAGGCGGTGGGGCCTGGGTTGGTGGCGGGGCCAGCGTTGGGGACAGGGACGGCGACGCTGTCCTGGCCCGGCGTGATCCGGGGCAGGGCCACGGTGGTGACGATCCGCTCGAGCACCGTCGAGGCCTCGATCCCTTCGGCCACCGCCTCGAAGGTGAGCAGCACCCGGTGCCGGAGCACGTCACGGGCGACATCGTGCAGATCGGTCGGCAGCACGTAGTCCCGGCCGCGCATCAGGGCCAGGGCCCGCGCCGCGGCCACGAGGCCGAGGGTCCCGCGGGGGCTGGCCCCGTGGGCGATGAAGGGCACGAGGTCGTCGAGGCCGACCTCAGCCGGTCGCCGGGTGGCGGCGACCAGGCGCACGGCGTAGTCGAGGATGGCGTCGTGGACGAACACCTCGCTGGTGGCGTCCTGCAACGCCGCCCAGGTCTGCGGGTCGAGGACCCGGTTGGCCACCGGCGGGTGATAGCTCATCCGCCGGACGATCTCGGCCTCCTCGCGGTCGCTCGGGTAGTCGACGAACACCTTCATGAGGAACCGGTCTCGCTGGGCCTCGGGCAGGGGGTAGACGCCTTCGCTCTCGATCGGGTTCTGGGTGGCCATGACGATGAAGGGCTCGGGCACCGGATGGGTGACACCGCCGATCGACACCTGGCGCTCGGCCATCACCTCGAGCAGCGCCGACTGCACCTTGGCTGGGGCCCGGTTGATCTCGTCGGCCAGGACCACGTTGGCGAACACCGGGCCGAGCTCGACGTCGAAGCTCTCCAGCGACGGGCGCCAGATCCGGGTGCCGACCAGGTCGGCCGGCACGAGGTCGGGCGTGAACTGGAGGCGGGCGAAGGACCCGCCGAGGATGCGGGCGACCGAGCTGGCCGCCAGCGTCTTGGCCAGGCCCGGCGCGCCTTCGAGGAGGCAGTGGCCTCGGGCCAGCCAGCACACGAACAGTCGCTCGATCATCGCGTCCTGGCCGACGAGCACCCGCTTGGCCTCGAAGAGGGCGCGCTCGATCACCTGCTCGGGCCGCTCTCCCGACGGGAGCGGGTGCGTCGCGGCCCCATCGGCAGCGGGCGGGGTCGGATCGATCGTCATCGGTGGTGTCCTCCGAGGTTGCGTGATGTCAACCATGGTCGGCGACCAGCCTGTGAGCCGAATGGGAACTCTCTGTGAGCCGCGTCCGAACTGCCCGCCGCCTTGCCCTCGGGGAAAAGCACGAAGCGGCA
>DASXLH010000413.1:0-4072 GCA_036496335.1 Acidimicrobiales bacterium | reverse complement strand
CCGTCAAGGACATGGTCGAGAACCAGCACGTGATCGCCATCGTCGGGTCGATCGCCGGCAGCACCCAGCAGACATGGGCGCCCTACGTCCTGTCCAAGCGGATCCCGATCGTCTCCGGCAGCCTCATCGACGCCACCTGGTTCACGAACCCGATGTTCTACCCGGCGGGTGGCTCGGTGGTCACCAACATCTGGGGCCAGATGAAGTCGGCCGCCGAGGCCGGCGTCAAGAAGGTCGGCGTGGTGCTCTGCACCGAGGTCGCCGCCTGCGCCCAGGCCCAGCCCCTCTTCACCAAGAACGCCACCGACGTGGGCATGCAGATGGTGTACAACGCCCTGGCGTCGCAGACGCAGGCCAGCTACACCGCCGAGTGCCTGGCGGCCAAGAACGCCGGCGCCGAGGCGGTCGCCAACTTCACCAACGTGGTCGTCATGGCCAGGGACTGCGAGCGTCAGAACTACAAGCCGGCCTGGATCAGCGCCGACCAGGGGCCGGGCATCACGCTCATCAAGCAGCAGCCCTCGCTCGGCAACGCGGTCGGTTCGTCCGAGCAGTGGAACTGCCTGGACGACACCACCCCGCAGGCCAAGGACCTGTATGCGGCCCTGAAGCAGTACCACCCGGAGTGGGGTCCGGGCGGCAAGAACCGCGACCTGTTCGCCTCCAGCGTCTGCACCACCTGGGCAGGCGGGATGGCTTTCAAGAAGGCGATCGAGAACGCCGCCGTCGCCTCCACCGCGACCGCGACGAACGAGGACGTCATCAAGGGCCTGTCGATGTTCAAGGCGGAGACGCTCGGCGGCATCGCCCCGCCCCTGACCTTCAGCGACGGTTCCAAGCCCAACCCGCAGGTGACCTGCACGTTCCTCTACAAGTGGAGCGGCACGACCTTCAAGTCGGTCCCCGGCCCCGACGGCCTCTGGACCTGCAACCCGTAGTCACGATCGGCGTACCGACGGTCCTGCCTCGGGCGGAGCTTCTTCCGCCCGGGGCAGGACCGTCGACGCGTCCGTGGCCGGCGGATCGGGGCCTGACGCGCAGCGGCCCCCTACCGTGAAGGCCGGGGGCCGCCGAAGCCCAGCGGGCGGGGCTGAACGGAATGTGTCCGCACCGAGGCGCCGTCAAACGTCCCGCTCGGTGTCGCTCAGATGCGAGTCGGCGTGCCCTGGCTTCCCCCGGTCCGACCACCGACGGCACGCGTCGCCACGGGTCCGGCGATGGCTGTGAGCAGCACGAAACCGGCTGCGACTGCTCCCAGGCGCGCTCCGTCGTCGAGCGTGGCGCCGAGGCTGGCGATGATGATGGAGAACTCCCCCCGGGCGGCGAGGGTCGTACCGGCCCGGAGCCGTCCGGCCCGGTCGACCCCGGCCGGCCGGCCGGCAAACCAGCCGGTTGCCACCTTCGTCGTCACCCCGGCAACGGCGAGGCCAGTCGCCGGCAGGAACGCACCCAGGAGATCGCCGGGGTCGATCTGGAAGGAGAAGAAGACGAAGAAGACGGCGGCGAACAGGTCACGGAGCGGGCCGATGAGCGCCGCGACCCGAGGCTGCACCGGTCCCGAGAGGGCCAGGCCTACGAAGAAGGCGCCGATGGCCGCGGAGACCTCGACCTGCTGGGCCAACCCGGCCACGACGAGGGTGAGGCCGAAGACGGCGAGCAGGAGCGATTCGTCACTCCCCTTGTTCAAGAAGGTGCTGAGCCCATCACCCAGTTGGAGGGCCACGGCCAGGATCGCCACCACTGCGGCCATCGCGACCACGATGGTGAGTGTGGTGTCGGTCAGGTCGTCGCCGACGACGAGAGCCGAGGCCACGGGCAGGAAGACGGCCATGGCGAGATCCTCGAGCACGAGGAGGTTCAAGATCGCCGGGGTCTCGGGGTTGCCGAGTCGACCGAGGTCGGCGAGGACCTTGGAGACGATCCCCGACGAGCTCACCCAACACACGCCACCCAGGAGCACCGCGGCCGGGGTACCGAAACCCAGGAGCAGACCACCCGCCAGACCCGGAGCGAAGTTCAGGACCGCATCGACCGCCCCCGACCCGATGCCACCTCGGAGGCCGCCCCGGAGCTCGTCGGCCGAGAACTCCAGGCCCAGGGTCAGGAGGAGCAAGAGCACGCCGATCTCGGCGACGGTCTCGATGAAGGGGTGGCTCACGTCGAGCGGGACGACGCCGCCCTCCCCGACCGCCAGACCGGCCAGCAGGTAGAGGGGGATGGCCGTGAAGCCGAAACGGCCGGCGATCCGGGCGAGCGCGGCCAGCACCAGGGCGACGGCGCCGATCTCGAGGAACGCCGCCGCAGCAGGCGCGGGTGCGGCCCCGACGATCATCACCTCGACAAGCGTGCCCCAGGCGCACACGATCCGAGGAGAACGATCGGCTCAGCTCAGGTCTGCGACGATCTCGCGCAGGGAGTGGAGCGTCCCGATCTTGTCGGGACCGATTGGCCGGACGAGCAGGTTGGTGGCCCCGGCGTCGCGGTAGCGGACCACCTGCGCCCGGACGAAGTCCTCGTCGCCGCACAGCGACGTCGCCTCGATGAACTCGTCGGGGACGGCGGCGGCGGCGCCGTCACGGTCGCGGCCGAGGAACCGGTCCTGGATCGTGGCTGCCTCGTCCTCGTAGCCGTACCGCCTGAACAGGTCGTTGTAGAAGTTCTGCTCCCGCGAGCCCATGCCACCGACGTACAGCGCCACCAGCGCCTTGGACCGGTCCCGCACCGACTCCCCGTCGGGGCCGATGCAGACCTCGCCGCCGACGACGACGTCGAGCGGCGCCAGCTCCGGCGCCCGCTTGGCCAGGCCGGCCGCCAGGCTCGCGCCCCAGACGTCGTGCCACTTCTCCGGGTGGAAGAAGCCGAACATCGGCAGCCATGCGTCCGCCAGCTCGGCAGTCAGCTCGACGTTCTTCGGGCCCATCGCGGCGATGGCGATCGGGATCTGCGCCCGAACCGGGGTGGTGATCAGCCGCATGGGACGCCCACCCGGGTTCGGCAAGGTGACCGTCGCCCCCTGGTACTCGACCGGATCCCGCCGCCAGAGGATGCGACAGATCTCGATGGTGTCCCGGGTCCGGGCCAGGGGCCGGTCGAAGGCGACACCGTGCAGGCCTTCGATCACCTGGGGGCCGGAGGAGCCGAGGCCGAGCGTGAAGCGACCGCCGGACAGGGCATCGATGCCGGCGGCCGTCATGCCGAGCAGGGCTGGCGTACGGGTGCCGAGCGGCAGGATCCCGGACGCCAACCGGATGGTCGACGTCTTGGCGGCCAGGTAGCCCAGCAGGCTGACGGCATCGAAGCCGTAGGCCTCGGCGACCCACACGTCGTCGATCCCGGCCGACTCGGCGTCGACGACCTGACCGGCCAGGGCAACGGGATCGCCGTCGTAGTCGAGGAAGATGCTCGTGCGCACGGCCGCAAGCTAGGCCGAGCCGGCGGTGGCGGCACGCACGCCGGCGATGAGCACGGCGACCCCCGCCCCACCACAGGGATCCAGGAGCGCAGGGCAGCGTGGTCCTACCCTCCTGGAGGAACGAGTTCGGTGTGGGGCAAATCCCCGCACCGTCATGGGGGATCGGGTGCGACGAGGTCCTGTCATGGGCTCATCCAGCGTGGCGACGACCGCGGCCGGGGAGCACGCGCCGTCGGCCGGGAGCCGGGACTTCGGTCCGGGCCGGATCCCGGCCCTCGACGGGATCAGGGCCATCGCCATCGTCGCCGTCCTGCTGTACCACCTCGACTTCGCCGGCGCCAAGGGCGGCTTCCTGGGCGTGGAGGTCTTCTTCGCCCTCTCGGGCTACCTGATCACGACGCTCTTGCTGCGGGAGCACGACCGGCACGGAGCGATCGCCTTGACGGCGTTCTGGTGGCGGCGCCTTCGCCGGCTGGCCCGGCCGATGATCGTGGCCATCGTCGTCACGGCCGGCGTCGGAGCGGTGTTGCATGCCGCCGACCTGGTCCGGTTCCGGGGCGATGGCCTGGCCAGCCTGCTGTTCGTCGAGAACTGGTGGGCGATCGTGCACCACCAGCCCTACTTCCAGTCGTTCGGTCGGCCGTCACCCTTCCTGCATCT
>DASXLH010000412.1:0-1922 GCA_036496335.1 Acidimicrobiales bacterium | reverse complement strand
CCGGCAACCACCAGGCTGGTGGTGCCCAGTCGGTCGAGGGCGTCGCTGAAGCCTCGGGCGTCGAAGGCGCTGACGAGGTTCTTGACCGCCACCAACTCGTCCGGACGGGGTTGCAGGGAGGGCACCAGGTCGACCCCGGCCGTGCCCGTCACGAGGTACTCGGTGGTTGCCGGTTGGGCACCGGCGAGGGCCTGGGGGGTGTTCGAGCCGTCGGCCAGGTACTCGACGGCGGTGAAGAGCACGGGCACGCCCCGCTGCCGGCAGCCGGCCACCAGGAGCTCGTTGCGTTCGAGCACGCCGTCGACGTCCGGCCACCAGGTCCACCATCGCCCCCGGACGACGTCCTCCTGCATGTCGATCAGCACGAGGGCGGTCGTCGATCGGTCCACCGCGCCATTCTGCGCCCTGCTGGGGCGATGGGGTGGGTGCCGCGGCGCGCCAACCGGGGACCTGATTGACCGGCTCGACGCCCGGGTCGTACGGTCGAACCCGGGTCCAGGACCGCCCCCGGGGGGAGGCGGAGCGGGCCGGATGAAGGGTGGGACCCCCGATGGCCTACAAGTTCGGCGTCATCTCCGCCGACTCGCACCTGAGCATCACGAACGACGCGCTGCTGGCGCACGTGCCGTCCAAGCTCCAGGAGGCGGCCAAGGCCTTCCTGGCGGCCAACACCGGCAACCCGATCGGCTCGTCGGGCACCAAGCAGGAGACCGAGGACGAGCACTTCTGGCCGGCCATGGGCCGCGCCGGTCAGTACGACCCGGCTGAGCGGCTGAAGGACATGGACCTCGACGGGATCGATGTCGAGGTCCTCTACACCCAGGGCGACGCCTACACGATGCCGGCCGGGAACCCCCCGGCGATCGACGGCATGGCCCTGCTCGGCTTCCCCGATCAGGACGCCGTGTTCCCGATGACGCAGGCCTACAACGACGCCCTGGCCGACTGGATCGACGCCGCGCCCGACCGGTTGCTGCCGATGGGGCTCGTTCCCCTGCTCCCGATCGAGGCGGCCGTGGCCGAGGTCGAGCGCCTGGCCAAGCGTGGCTTCAAGGGCATCCGCATCCAGGCTCTGCCGCCGGCCGGTGAGCCCGCCTTCTGGAACGAGCGTTGGAACCCGCTGTGGGAGGCCTGCGTCGAGCACTCCATGCCGGTGCACCTGCACCTGGGCGCCGGCTTCGAAGCGCTGGCCAACCTGGAGGACCCCCTCCCCGGCCGCCCGCTGTTCAAGTCGCTGCCGCCGATCATGATGGCCCAGGTCCTCGGGAGCTTCCTGCTCTACGGCCCGGCCAAGACCTTCCCCGAGCTCCAGGTCGGCCTGGTCGAGGCCGGCATCGGCTGGGTGCCGTACTACCTGGAGCGCCTCGACACGATGTGGAAGCGGCACAGCTACCGCGACCGTCACGCCTCGAAGGAGCCGCCGAGCACCTACTGGCACCGCAACTTCTTCGGCACGTTCGAGGACGACCAGGCCGGAGTGCGCTGCCTCGACCTCCTCGGCGCCACCACGGTGATGTGGGCCAGCGACTACCCGCACCCCGACAGCACCTGGCCGGAGTCCCGGCGGGTGATCGAGGACCACTTCTCGAAGATCACCCCGGAGCAGAAGCGCCTCGTCACCTTCGAGAACGCCCGCCGCATCTACCGGCTGCCCGCCCCCTGACGGGGCTCAGCTCATCGATCGGGTCCCGACATGTGCCACAACTTCTCGTTGGTTGCCAGGACCAGGAGCGGGACGCGGTGAGCCAGTCTGGCGCTCACGTCGCGGAGCGCTAAGCGATGTCCCACGTGGAGCCCGCTGTCGACGACGACGACAAGATCGAACTCGGGCAGGGGCGCCGCCTTTTCGTCCAGGGGCCCGACTGCAGGCATCGGCACGAGCGGGCTCGATCGGGCCGGCGGGGTGGGCGCGGTGCCACGTC
>DASXLH010000411.1:0-5872 GCA_036496335.1 Acidimicrobiales bacterium | reverse complement strand
TGCTGGCTCGACGCCCGGCCCGCGACGAGACCGTCGGAAGCGGGACCTGATGGACGTCGATCCGTCCTGGTACCTCGTCCTCGGCGCTCTGATCTTCGCCATCGGCTCGGTCGGGCTGCTCATCCGGCGCAACCCCCTGATCATGTTCATGTGCGTCGAGCTGATGCTCAACGCCGTGAACCTGACGTTCGTCACCTTCGCCCGCCAGCTCGACGATGTGGCCGGGCAGGTCGCCGTGTTCTTCGTCATGGTCGTCGCGGCCGCCGAGGTCACCGTCGGGCTCGGGATCATCGTCTCGATCCTGCGCCGCCAACCCGGTGCCACCGCAGACGACATCGCCGAGCTGAGGGGCTGACCGAACGATGCTCGGAGCTGTCTGGCTGATCCCTGCCTTCCCGCTGGTCGGGGCCCTGGTGCTGCTGGCCTTCGGTCGCCGGTTGGGCGAGCCCCTCGCCGGCTGGTGGGCGACCCTGTGCTGCGCGGGTGCCTTCGGCGCCGGGGTCGTCACCTTCGTCGGCCTCCTCCAACGTCACGAGGCCAACCGCGAGTTCCTCTTCCATCTCTGGACCTGGCTGCCGGTGGGCAGCTTCACCGTCGACGTCGGCTTCCTGGTCGACCCGCTGTCCATGACGATGGTCCTGTTCATCACGGGCATCGGGGCGCTCATCCACCTCTACTCGGTGGGCTACATGCACGGCGACCGCGACTTCCCCCGGTTCTTCCTCTACCTGAACCTGTTCGTGTTCGCCATGCTCCTGCTGGTCCTCGGCGACAACCTGGTGCTCACCTTCCTCGGCTGGGAGGGCGTCGGTGCCTGCTCCTACTTCCTGATCTCGTTCTGGTACACCGACATGCCCAACTCGGTGGCCGGCAAGAAGGCCTTCGTCACCAACCGCGTCGGTGACTGGGGCTACATGCTCGGCACCTTCCTGCTGTTCCAGGCGCTCGGCACCCTCACCTACGTCGCCCGGGACGGCAGTGGCTTCCTGCAGCGGGCCAACACCCTCGAGGTGTCGACCGCCACCGGGGTGGCCCTGCTCCTCTTCGTGGCGGCCTGCGGCAAGTCGGCCCAGCTGCCCCTCTACGTCTGGCTGCCGGACGCCATGGCCGGCCCGACCCCGGTGTCGGCCCTCATCCACGCCGCCACGATGGTCACCTCGGGCGTCTACCTGATGGTGCGGATCGCCCCCGTGCTGGCCGTCGCGTCGCCGTGGATGCCCACCCTCATCGCCTGGGTCGGGGCCTTGACCGCCCTCTTCGCCGCCACCGTGGCCGTCAGCCAGCGCGACATCAAGAAGGTCCTCGCCTACTCGACGGTCAGCCAGCTCGGCTACATGTTCCTGGCCGTGGGCAGCGGCGCCTACGTCGCCGCCATCTTCCACATGATCACCCATGCCTTCTTCAAGGCGCTCCTGTTCCTCGGCGCCGGTTCCGTCATCCACGGCGTGGGCGGCGAACAGGACATGCGCCGGATGGGCGGGTTGAAGAAGTGGATGCCCGTCACCGCCGGCACGTTCATCGTCGGGTGGCTGTCCATCGCCGGGGTGCCGCCGTTCTCCGGCTTCTGGTCGAAGGACGAGATCCTCCTCAACGCCTGGCAGAAGAGCCCGGCGCTGTGGGTCATCGGCCTGATCACCGCCCTGCTCACCGCCTACTACATGAGCCGCCAGGTGTTCATGGTGTTCTACGGGGAGTCGCGCATCGGCTCCGACCGGCCGGTCGAGGTCGAGGTCGCGGCTGACGCGGATGCGCCCGTTCCGGCGGCGGTCGGCGACGCCGCAGTGGCGGCGGGAGCCGGCGACGCCCACGACCCGCACGGCTCGCACGGTGATCCGCACGAGTCGCCGTGGACGATGACCGTCCCGCTGGTCGTGCTGGCGGTGCTGGCCGCCTTCGGCGGACTCATCAACCTTCCGTTCCACGGCTGGGAGTTCCTCGCCGACTGGCTCCGCCCGGTGGTCGGGCCCTACGAGGCCGACGTGACGGTCTCGGCCGTTGGCAAGGTCGTGCTGGCCGCCGACGCCACGATCAGTGGGCTGGCCGGCATCGGCGTCGGCTACCTGGTCTACCTGAGGCACCGGCTCCGGCCGGTCGAGCCCGACCTCCTGCTCCACGCCTACCACTACGACGAGGCGCTGGCGGTGGTGGTCGGCGACGGGGGTACCCAGGTGGCCGAGGCCCTCGCCTTCGCCGACAAGGCGGGGATCGACGGCGCCGTGAACGGGACGGGCACGCTCATGCAGGTCGCCGGCCGCCGGCTCCGGGTGCTCCAGACCGGTTACGTCCGCAGCTACGCGCTGGCGATCGCCGGCGGCGCCGCGGCCGCGCTGGTCTGGTTCGTCATCCGGGCGGGGGTGTGATGACGGAGCCCGGCTTCCCGCTCCTCACCTCACTGGTCGTCGTGCCGGTGGTGGGGGCGCTCCTCGTGGCCCTCGTGCCGAGGTCCCGCCCGGAGATCGCCCGTCTCGTCGGCGTGGCCACCTCGGCGGTGGTCGGCGCGCTATCGATCTGGATGCTCACGCAGTTCGACCGCCACGACGGTGACTTCCAGTTCACGGCCCAGTACAAGTGGATCGAGCGGCTGGGCATCAGCTGGCACGTCGGCATCGACGGGATCTCGCTCTTCCTCGTCGTGCTCACGGCGGTGCTCTTTCCGATCGCCCTCGCCGGCGTGAAGCCCCACCACGACACGAAGAGCTACACGGCCTGGCTGCTCGTGCTCGAGGCCGGCTGCATGGGCGTCTTCGTGGCCCTCGATCTCTTCCTCTTCTTCGTGATGTTCGAGATCGTCCTCGTGCCGATGTACTTCCTCATCGGCGGGTGGGGCTACGGCGAGCGGGTCCACGCCGCCACCAAGTTCTTCCTCTTCACGATGTTCGGGTCGGCGTTCATGCTCGTCGGCATCGTGGCCACGGCATGGCTGCACCAGCGGGCCAGCGGAGGCCCGATCACCTTCGACCTCGTCACCATCGCCCAATCGCAGAGCATCGCCGCCACGTCGGCCCGCTGGCTGTTCGTGAGCTTCGCCATCGCGTTCGCGGTGAAGGTCCCGCTGTTCCCGCTCCACACCTGGCTACCGGACGCCCACACCCAGGCACCCACCGCCGGCTCCGTGATCCTGGCCGGCGTGATGCTCAAGCTGGGCACCTACGGGTTCCTGCGCTTCGGCCTCTATCTCTTCCCGGCGGCGGCGGTGTGGGCCGCACCCGTGCTCGTGACGCTGGCCGTGATCGGCATCACCTACGGCGCGGTCGTGGCGGCCGTGCAACGCGACCTGAAACGTCTCGTCGCCTATTCGTCCGTCGCCCACCTGGGCTTCATCGTGCTGGGCACCTTCGCCCTCACGAACCAGGGCCTCACCGGCGGCGTCCTGCAGATGATCAACCACGGGGTCTCGACCGGGGCGCTGTTCCTCCTCGTCGGGATGATCTACGAGCGGCGACACACCCGGATGATCTCGGAGCTTGGCGGCCTGCAACGGCCCGCGCCCCTCCTGGCCGGGGCCTTCATGGTCGTGATGCTCTCGTCGATCGGCCTTCCCCTGCTGAACGGCTTCGTCGGCGAGTACCTCATCCTGCTCGGCAGCTTCGCCACCCGGCGGTGGTGGACCGTCGTGGCCGCCGCCGGGGTCATCCTGGCCGCGGTGTACCTGCTCTGGGCCTATCAGCGGGTCTTCCATGGCGAGCCGGACGAGGCCAACGCCTCGATGCCCGACCTCAACTGGGGTGAGGGCCTGATCCTCGCCCCCCTCCTGGCCGCCATCATCTTCATCGGGGTGTATCCCAAGCCGGTCCTCGAGCGGATCGAGCCCTCGGTCGAGCGCCTCGTGGCCCACGTCGAGGAGCACTCGAGCTACCGCCAACCGATCCCGCCGCTGCCGACCCCGCCCAACGCCACCGGGTCCAGCTCCTCCGGCGACGGCAAGGGAGGCGGCGAATGATCGCCGTCGTCGAGTCCATCCCCACGCCGCCGGTCGCCTGGTCGGCCCTGGTGCCGATCCTCGCCTTCACCGGCGCGGCCCTTCTCTTGCTGCTCGTGTCGGCCCTCACACCCCGCCGCCTCCCGCGAGGCACCTACGCGGTGGTCACCGTGCTGGCATCGGCCGTCGCCATGGGCGGCGCCGTCGGCACGTGGCTCCAGGTCACCGACACCGCCAAGGGGCCCTACACGGTCATCAGCGGGGCGCTGACGATCGACGGGTTCACGGCCTTCCTGACGGTGGTGATCGCGGCCGGGCTGGCTCTGAGCGCGCTGCTGGCCGACGGCACCCTTCGCCGCCAGGGCGTGCACGGCCCCGAGCCCTACGTGCTGTTGCTGCTGTCGGCCTCCGGCGGGCTGGTGATGGCGATGGCCAACGACCTCATCGTCCTGTTCCTCGGCCTCGAGGTGCTGTCGATCTCCCTCTACGTGCTGGCCGGCATGAACGCCCGCCGCTCCGCCTCACGTGAGTCCGCCATGAAGTACTTCGTCCTCGGGGCGTTCTCGTCGGCCTTCCTCCTCTACGGGATCGCCCTCACCTACGGCGCCACCGGATCGACCAACCTCACCTCGATCCACAACTTCCTGGCCGCCGACCTCCCTCAGAAGGAAGGCTTGCTGCTCGCCGGCTTCGCGCTCCTGCTGGTCGGGCTCGGCTTCAAGGTGTCGGCTGCGCCGTTCCACGTGTGGACCCCCGACGTCTACCAGGGGGCTCCGACCCCGATCACCGCCTTCATGGCGTCGGTGTCCAAGGCGGCTGCCTTCGGCGCCCTCCTACGGGTGTTCGTGGTGACCTTCAGCGGCTACAACGCCGACTGGCAGCCCCTGATCGCCGCCCTGGCCGTGCTCACCCTGCTCGTCGGCGCGCTGTTCGCCATCGTGCAGGACGACGTCAAGCGGATGATGGCCTACAGCTCGATCGGTCATGCCGGCTTCATCCTCGTCGGGGTGCAGCTGGCCAGCCAGCAGGGCACCTCGTCGGCCCTCTTCTACCTGATCGCCTACACGTTCCTGGTCGTCGGCAGCTTCGGCGTGATCGCCGTGGTCGGGGGCGACGACGAGGGCCACCACCCGCTGTCCGACTACCGCGGCCTGTCCTCCCGCCGGCCCGGTCTCGCCCTCACCTTCACCGTGTTGCTCCTGGCCCAGGCCGGCGTGCCGCTCACCAGCGGCTTCCTGGCCAAGTTCTACGTGATCGGAGCCGCCGTCCAGGCGGGCACCTACTGGTTGGCGGTGGTGGCGATGCTCTCGGCGGTCATCGCCGCCTTCCTCTACCTCCGCATCGTGGTGGCGATGTACATGGCCGACCCCGAGGACGCGACCGACGAGCCCGCCGCCGGCCCGGCCCGCCGGCCCACCGCCCGCCTGGCGATCGGGGTGCGGGTCGCCGTGGGCCTGGCCCTGGCGTTCACCCTCGTGGTCGGCATCCTCCCCGACCGGGTGGTGGGTTGGGCCGACGACGCCGTCCCGGTCCTCACCACCGTCCGCCACTGAGGCCGATTCGCCGCCCCGGGGTGTCCTTTGGCCCCCTGTGAAAGCGCTCACTAGGCTCGCCCTCCGTGTCCGACTTCCTCCGCACCTATCTCACGGTCGCGGTTTTCGCCCTCATTGCCGGGGTGCTCGTCGGCGGGGTCCTTGCACTCGGGAAGCTCCTTCGGCCGTCCCGTCCCTCACAGGAGAAGCTGTCCAGCTACGAGAGCGGCGTCGACCCGATCGGCTCCGGCTTCGACCAGAGCCAGATCCGGTACTACGTGTTCGCCCTGCTGTTCGTCCTGTTCGACGTGGAGGCGGTCTTCATCTTCCCGTGGGCGCTGGGGCTCGAGGGGTACGGCGTCTTCGGTTTGGTCGAGATGGCCGTCTTCATCGTCATCCTGCTGCTCGGTCTCCTCTATGC
>DASXLH010000410.1:0-4637 GCA_036496335.1 Acidimicrobiales bacterium | reverse complement strand
CGTGGTGGTGGTCGTGAGCGCCATGGGGAAGGAGACGGACGCCCTGATCCGTCTGGCCGATGAGGTCGCCACCCGTCAGCCGGGCCGGGAGTGGGACATGCTCGTCACGGCCGGGGAGCGCAAGGCGATGGCCCTGCTCACCATGGCCCTGCACGACTTCGACTGCGAGGCGACGTCCTTCACCGGCAGCCAGGCCGGGATGATCACGGACACGGCCCACACGAAGGCCCGGATCCTCGAGATCCGCCCCGAGCGCATCGAGCAGGCCCTGGCGCTCGGCCGGGTGGCGGTCGTCGGAGGGGCGCAGGGCGTCTCGACCGACAACGACGTCACGTTCCTCGGTCGGGACGCGTCGGACATCACCGCGGTGGCCCTGGCCCACGCCCTCGGGGCCGACTCCTGCGAGCTCTACACCGACGTCTCCGGCGTGTTCACCGCCGATCCGCGCCTCGTCCCGTCCGCCCGCAAGCTGGCCGAGCTCTCCTTCGAGGAGATGCTGGAGATGTGCGGGGCGGGTTGCCCCAAGCCGGCCATGCGCTCGGTCGAGTTCGCCCGCACCTACGGCGTGCGCCTGCACGTCCGCTCGAGCTTCACGTGGGAGCCGGGCACCTGGATCCGAGAGGAAACCCCGTCGATGGAGCAACCCATCATCTCCGCCGTCGTGCACGACGTCTCCGAGGCCAAGGTGACCGTGACCCACGTGCCTGACGAGCCCGGGATCGCCGCCCGCCTCTTCCGCTCGTTGGCGGAGCGGCGGATCAACGTCGACATGATCGTGCAGAACACGTCCCTGCACGGCACCACCGACATCTCCTTCACGGTGCCCAAGGCCGACCTGGCTGCGGCCGAGGACGTCTGCCGGTCGCACGCCGAGGACATCGGGGCCGGCGAGGTCACCGCCGTCGGCTCCATCGCCAAGGTGTCGCTGGTCGGAGCCGGGATGAAGTCCAACCCCGGCGTCAGCGCCCAGATGTTCGAGGTGCTGGCCGACCATGCGATCAACATCGAGATGATCTCCACCTCGCCCATCCGCATCACCTGCGTGGTCGGTGCCGACCGCGTGGAGGAGGCGGTCAGCTCCCTGCACGAGGCGTTCGGTCTGGGGGGATGACCGGCCGCGCCGGGTCCGTGCCCCTCGGGCGACCCGGCGCTTCCGACGCCCACCCTTGAGCGTGATCCGATGACCTCGGGCGACATGACCTCGACGACCGTCTCGCCGGACGATCAGCCCGGCCGGCTGCGGGCCGGTGGCCGGCACGTGGTGGCGCGCCTGCGGGCCGTTCCCACGCGCCGTTGGGTCCTCCTGGTCGGGCTCGTCCTGATCGTGTGGGTGGCGGCCTGCGGACTGCTCCTCGGGCGCGCCGCCCTCGACCTGCGGGACGGCCGGGCGGCCGCCCGCCGCGCCCAGGACGACCTCTCCGCCCAGTCGGTGGCGGCGGGTACGCCCATCGCACCGCTGCGCGAGGCGGCGGTGCACCTGCACCGCGCCGCCGTCGCCACGGGTAACCCGGTGCTGACCCCGCTCCGGTATCTCCCGGTGCTCGGTCGGCAGCTGCGCTCGGTCCACGCGCTGAGTGCGGCGGTCGCCGAGGTCTCCGATGCCGCCGCTGAAGGGGTGGGGAGCCTCAAGGGCGTGATCGACGGCGGAGGCCTCAAGGGATCCGACCGGGTGAAGCAGCTCCAGATCCTCGACGCGGCCGTCTCGAAGGCCAACGCCCGCGTCCAGGCCGTCGATCAGCTGGGCCCACGGGCCGGGCTCATCGGACCGCTGGCGAGCGCCCGGAACGAGGTCGCCACCCAGCTGGCCAAGGCCAAGGCCACTCTGGCTGACGCCACCGCCGGGACGGGCGCCGGGCTGCGGCTCCTGCAAGGGCCCCAGCGGTACCTCCTGGTGGCGGCCAACAACGCCGAGATGCGGGCCGGCTCGGGCATGTGGCTCTCGGCGGCCCTCCTGACGTCCGACGACGGCAAGCTCACGCTCGGCCCCATGAAGCCCTCGTACGAGTACGTGGTGCCGAACGGAGCGGTCTCGCCCACCGGCGACCTCGCCGCCCGCTGGGGTTGGCTGCACCCCGAGACCGAGTGGCGCAACCTCATGACCTCGCCCGACTTCCCGTCCTCGGCCGCGCTGGCGGCCCGGATGTGGGCTGCCGCCGGTGGTGGAGCCGTCGACGGCGTCCTGGTGGTCGATCCCGTCGGTCTGCGGGCGCTCGTCGCCGCCACCGGCCCGATCACGCTCCCCGACGGGAGCACGGAGACGGTCGACCAGGTGGTGCCCGACCTCCTCCACAACCAGTACATCGGCATCCAGTCCGACGACGACCAGCTGACCAGTGCCCGCAAGGACCGTCTCGGGCTGCTGGCGGGATCGATCTTCTCGGCGCTCGACGCCGGCCAGTGGTCTCCGGCGACGCTGGCCAACGAGCTCGGGGACGCGATCGGCGGCCGCCACGTCCTCGCCTGGTCGTCGCACCCGGAGGACGAATCCGGTTGGGAGGCGGCGGGGATGAGCGGGCAGCTCACGCCGGACACGCTGGCGGTCTCCCTGCTGAACACCGGAGCCAACAAGCTCGATTGGTTCACCCACCTGGACGACGACCTCACGATCGTCCCGGGCGCCACGACCACCTCCGTGCGGGTCACGGTGAAGATCAGTGACCTCACCCCTCCCACCGAAGCCAGCTACGTGGCCGGGCCCAATCCTGCGCTGGTGGGCGTCGTCTCGGCCGGTGACTACCGCGGCCTGCTGGCGGTCACCGTGCCCGGCGCCGCCACCGACGTGAAGATCGACGGTGTCGACTCGGTCGACGTCGCCGGTCGCGACGGCCCGACCCGCGTGGTCGGCGGCACCCTGATCGTGCGCCGGGGAGCCACCCGCCAGGTCACCGTGACCTTCACCCTCCCGGGCAGGGTTGGGTCGATGTTGGTCGAACCGTCAGGTCGGGTGCCGGCGGCCCAATGGCACGATGGCCCCCACTCGTGGCAGGACGTTGGCCCTCACGTGGCGAACTGGTAGCCGGAGAACGTCACACGGCGGCATGCGGGAAAGGATCCAACAGATGACCAAGGGCAACCGGGCGCTCGCCCTCATCGGGCTCACGATGGCGTTCACGTTCCCAGTGGGTGTAGCGGTCGCCGGCATGGCTGTCGCCGAGGACGCGCCCTGCTACCCCGCCCCGCTCGCTGCGGCCCAACACAGCGACGCACTCTGCGCCACGACCACGACTGTCCCAGACGGCGACCAGGTCGATGCCGCGACCGTGTCGGCCACCCCCGCCGCCCCCGGCACGCAGGTGGCCGCCACCAGCGCGACCAACGAGGCCACGCTGCCGATGACCGGTGGCGACATCGCCGGCCTGACGATCCTCGGCGGCGGCGCCTTTGCCGTCGGCGCGGTGCTCGTCCGCCGGTCCCGCCGGTCCAACCACTCCTGAACCGGCTCGGGCGCCGCGGTCCTGAAACCGGCAGGCCGCCGGCCTAGGCCCTTGTACCCTCGCCCGTCGTGAGCCTGGACGTCGGCATCGTCGGCGCCACCGGCCTGGTCGGCGGCGTCATGCGCAGCATCCTCGAGGAGCGCAACTTCCCGGTCGGGAAGCTGCGCCTCTTCGCCTCGGCCCGGTCGGCCGGCCGCATCCTGGACGGGATCAGCGTCGAGGACCTGGCCACGGCCGACCTGGAGGGCATCGATGTCGCCCTTCTCGCCGCCGGCGGCGCCACCAGCCGCCAGCACTCGCCCCGCTTGGCTGCCGCCGGGGCCCTGGTCATCGACAACTCGTCGGCATGGCGGATGGACCCCGACGTTCCCCTGGTGGTCCCGGAGGTCAACGCCGACGCCCTCGACCACATGCCCAAGCGCATCGTCGCGAACCCGAACTGCACGACCATGGTGGCGATGCCGGTGCTCAAGCCCCTCCACGACGAGGCCACGCTCCGTCGACTGATCGTCAGCACCTACCAGGCCGCTTCGGGGGCCGGGCAGGCCGGGGTCGACGAGCTCGACGACCAGGTGCGCAAGGTCGCCAACGAGGCCGCCGGGTTGGCCCACCGGGGCGATGCGGTCTCGTTTCCGACGCCGGCCAAGTGGGAGCAGCCGTTGGCGTTCAACGTCGTGGCCCGGAACTACGTGGAGACCGACGACGGTTACACCGACGAGGAGCACAAGCTCGTCGACGAGAGCCGGAAGATCCTCGACATCCCCGATCTGCTCGTCTCTGGCACCTGCGTCCGGGTGCCGGTCTTCACGAGCCACTCGCTGTCGATCAACGCCGAGTTCGAACGCCCGATCACGCCTGAACGGGCCCGCGAGCTGCTGGCAGCGGCCCCGGGGGTGGTGCTGCACGACCTGCCGTCACCCCTGGTGGCGAGCGGCACCGACCCGTCCTACGTCGGGCGGGTGCGACGCGATCCGGGCGCGGCCAACGGTCTGGCGCTCTTCGTGAGCGGCGACAACCTCCGCAAGGGCGCGGCCCTCAACGCCGTGCAGATCGCCGAGGCCTTGCTCGAGCGGGGCGCGTTCGCCTGACCGTCGCCGGCCTGCCCAGACGCCACGGCCCGGACCGGGAAAGGCCCGGGGGTCGGGCTTCAGGGACAGGTGCAGGGCGTCGCGCCACAGCGGGGGCAGCCGGTGGCATAGCGGG
>DASXLH010000409.1:0-6610 GCA_036496335.1 Acidimicrobiales bacterium | reverse complement strand
CGACCTTGCGGGGACGCGGGGTGCCGGCGGTGTCGCCGACAGCCATGGCCGCCTCACGGGTGGCCTTGTCCTCGCTCGAGGTCTTGTAGGGGAGGATGTCGCCCTTGTAGATCCAGACCTTGACGCCGATGCGGCCGTAGGTCGTCTTGGCCTCGCGGAAGCCGTAGTCGATGTCGGCGCGGAGCGTGTGCAAGGGCACCCGCCCCTCGCGGTACCACTCGGTGCGGCTCATCTCGGCGCCGTTGAGCCGCCCGGAGCACTGCACCCGGATCCCGAGGACGCCGGCCTTCTGGGCGTTCTGGACGGCCCGCTTCATGGCCCGACGGAAGTTCACGCGGCCGGCGAGCTGGTCGGCCACGCCCTGGGCGATCAGCGCGGCATCGAGCTCGGGCTGCTTGATCTCCTGGATGTTGAGCTGGACCTTGTTGTTGCCCGTGATCTTGGCCAGTCCGGTGCGGAGGCGGTCGGCCTCGCTGCCCCGGCGGCCGATGACGATGCCGGGACGGGCGGTGTGGACGTCGATGCGGAGGCGGTCGCGGGTGCGCTCGACCTCGACCCGGCTGATCGCGGCGTGGGGGAGCTGGGTCGTGAGGTAGTCCCGGATCTTCCAGTCCTCGATCAGGTAGTCCTTGTACTCACGGTCGCTGAACCAGCGCGACTTCCAGTCGGTGGTGACACCGAGGCGGAAGCCGTAAGGGTTGACCTTCTGTCCCATTACTTGTCGTCCATGTCGGTTGCCTCGTCGTCGTCTGCTGCAGCCGTGCTCTCGTCACCGGGGAGCTCGTCCTCGATCGTGACCTCGGCCTCGTCCTCGTGGTCGGCCAGCGTCTCCGCCTGCTGCGTGCCGGCCGACTCCTCCTCGACCGCCCGCACCGCCGAGATCGGCTCACGACCGGCGGCGTCGACCTCGGCCAGCTCCTCGACGTCGTCCGCCGTGGGCCCGTCGTGGTCGTGACCCTCGTGATCGTCGTGGTCGTGACCGTCGTGATCGTCGTGGTCGTGACCCTCGTGATCGTGGCCCTCGTGATCGTCGTGGTCGTGAGCCGCCTCCTGGCGGGTACGACGGATGCGGCGTCGCCGCTCCTCCGCCACCCGCTGGCCGGCCCGACGGGCGGCCCGGCTACCCGGACGGGTGGCCTCCTGCGCCCGGCGACGCTCGAGCTCGCGCTCGGGCATGCGGGAGACGATGACCGTGATGTGGCACGTGCGCTTGCGAATGCGGTTGGCGCGGCCGCGGGCCCGGGGCCGCATGCGGCGCAGGGTCTTGCCCTCGTCGGCGAAGCAGGCCGATACGAAGAGGTCCTCGGGGATCTGGTCGTCGTTGTGCTGGGCGTTGGCCAC
Source organism: Acidimicrobiales bacterium (assembly GCA_036496335.1). Classification (GTDB taxonomy): domain Bacteria; phylum Actinomycetota; class Acidimicrobiia; order Acidimicrobiales; family CADCSY01; genus JAEKLB01. The sequence goes on along the minus strand of DASXLH010000409.1, from coordinate 5,269 downwards.
GGCCGAGTTGAGGACCTTGCGGACCACGATGGCGGCGTCGCGCTCGGAGAAGCGCAGGATCTCGTCGGCGGCGGCCACGTCGAGGCCGCGGATGAGGTCGAGGACGGCCCTCGCCTTCGTGGCCGACATCCGCACGTGGCGGGCGACGGCCCGGGTCCCCGGGCGCTCGTTGGTCTTGCCGGTGGTGGGCACCTCGGCGCCCTGCACGAGCGTGCTCATCGCGTTCCTCCGGTGCTCATCGCCGGCCCCTGGCGCCGCGCTCTTGGCCGGCGTGGAAGCGGAACGTGCGGGTGGGGGCGAACTCGCCGAGCTTGTGCCCGACCATCGACTCGGTGATGTACACCGGCACGTGCTTGCGACCGTCGTGGACGGCGATCGTGTGGCCGACCATCTCGGGGATGATCGTGGAGCGGCGGGACCACGTCTTGATGACCCGCTTCTCGTTGGCGTCGTTCAGGACGTCGACCTTCTTCAGCAGATGGCCGTCGACGAACGGGCCCTTCTTCAGGCTGCGCGGCATGCGTGTTCCCCTTACCGCCGGGCGCCGCGGGTGCGGCGACGGCGGACGATGAGCTTGTCGGACTCCTTGCGGCGGGCCCGCGTGCGGCCCTCGGGCTTGCCCCAGGGCGAGACCGGGTGGCGGCCACCGGAGGTCTTGCCCTCGCCACCACCGAGCGGGTGGTCGACGGGGTTCATGGCGACGCCACGGGTCTGGGGGCGAACGCCCTTCCAGCGGTTGCGGCCGGCCTTGCCGATCTTGATCAGCTCGGCCTCGGCGTTGCCGACCTCCCCGATCGTGGCGCGACAGTCGATCGGGACCCGCCGCATCTCGGTGCTCGGCAGGCGCAGGGTGGCGAACTCGCCCTCCTTGGCCACGAGCTGCACGGACGAGCCGGCGCTGCGGGCCAGCTTGCCGCCGGCCCCGGCCTTGAGCTCGACGTTGTGCACCGTGGTGCCGACCGGGATGTAGCGCATCGGCAAGGCGTTGCCGGGGCGGATCTCGGCGTCACGGCCGTTGGCGAGCTTGTCGCCGGTCTGCACGCCCCGGGGGGCGAGGATGTAGCGCTTCTCCCCGTCGTGGAAGTGCAACAGGGCGATGCGGCAGTTCCGGTTCGGGTCGTACTCGATCGAGGCGACGGTGGCGGGTACGCCGTCCTTGTTCCGCTTGAAGTCGATGATCCTGTAGAGCTGCTTGTGGCCGCCACCACGGTGGCGGGCCGTCTTGCGCCCGTTGGCGTTGCGACCGCCCGTCCGCGGCTTGGGCACGACCAGGGAGCGCTCCGGCCGCGTGGCTGTGACCTCGGCGAAGTCGGAGACCGTCTGGAACCGGCGTCCGGGGGAAGTGGGGTTGCGCTTGCGTAGGGCCATCGTTCTCTCAGCTCTCGAACAGATCGATGCGGTCGTCGCCGATCAGGGTGACGATCGCCCGCTTGGTGTCGGCGCGCTTGCCGAAGGTGGGCGACCTCCGGTTGCGCTTGCGCTTGCCTGGGCGGTTGAGGGTGTTGACCTTGAGGACCCGCACGCCGAAGATCGATTCGACGGCCTGGCGGATCTGGATCTTGTTGGCGTCCGGGTGCACCACGAACGTGTAGGCGCCCGTGTCGTTGAGCGCGTAGCTCTTCTCGCTCACCACCGGACGGATGACGACGTCACGGGGATCCATCAGGCGTCCTCCTCCTCGGTCGACGAGTCGGTCTCGGCCTCGTCGTCGTCGGCCTCGTCTTCGTCGGTGGCCGGGGCCTCGTCGCTCACGGCCGGGGTCGTGACGGCCACGGGCGTTTCCGCCGGGGCCGGGGCCGGGGCCGCCGTCGCCTCCGCCCCGCCCCCGCTGCTCGGCAGGGTCTCACGGGTGAACACGACGAAGTCGCTCACGAGCACGTCGTAGGCGTTGAGCTCTCCCACCAGGCAGACGTGGACCTCTGGGATGTTGCGGAAGCTCTTGGAGGCGTCGACGTCGAGGGGGCTGACGACCACCAGCACCCGTCCGGAGGCGCCGAGCGAGCTCAGGAGCCCGGCCGCCACCTTGGTGCTCGGACCGTCGAAGCCCCAGGCATCGACCACCAGCACCTTTCCGTCGGCGGCACGGTCGGACAGCGCCGACAGCAGCGCCAGGCGGATCATCTTCTTCGGCGTCCGCTGCGAGTACGAACGCGGCTTCGGGCCGAGGGCCACGCCGCCGCCCTGCCAGTGGGGCGCACGGGTGGATCCCTGCCGGGCCCGACCGGTGCCCTTCTGGCGCCAGGGCTTGGCCCCGCCACCCCGCACCTCGGCACGGGTCTTGGTCGACTGCGTCCCGGCGCGGCGGGCGGCCAGCTGCGCCGTCACGACCTGGTGCATCACCGCCACATGCGGCTCGACCCCGAACCACGCCCCGTCGAGCTCGACGGTGCCGGCCGACTTCCCGGTGGCGTCGTGCACGGGAACCTGCTTGACGGACGTCTCAGCCATCACCGGACCGCCTTGACCGCGTCGCGCACGACGACGAGCCCGCCCTTGGGCCCAGGCACGGCGCCCTTGACCAGCAGGAGGCTGCGCTCGAGGTCGGCGGACACGACCTCGAGGTTGAGGGTCGTGACCTTCTCGGCGCCCATCCGGCCGGCCATGCGGGTCCCCTTGAACACCCGGGAGGGCGTGGCGCAGGCGCCGACCGAGCCGGGCGCACGGTGCACCCGATGGGCACCGTGGGATGCGGGCAGGCCCTTGAAGTTGTGGCGCTTCATCCCACCCGCGAAGCCCTTGCCCTTCGAGATGGCCGTGACGTCGACGAGCGAGCCGGCTTCGAGCACATCGACGCCGATCTCCTGACCGATCACATAGCCGTCGGTGTCCTCCAGGCGGAGCTCCACCAGGCGGATCCCCGCCTCGACGCCGCCCTTGGCGAAGTGACCCGCCTCCGGCTTGGTGACGCGCGACGCCTTCTTGAACCCGTAGGTCACCTGCAGCGCGCTGTAGCCGTCGGTGTCCTGACGCTTGACCTGAACGACCCGGCACGGGGTCACCTTGAGAACGGTGACGGGCACGATGCGGTTCTGGTCGTCCCAGACCTGCGTCATCCCCACCTTCTCGCCCACGATCGCTCTCGTCGCCATGGCGGCTGCGTCCTGCTCTCCCGGCGGGTCAGGCCCGCCATGTTCTCCGGGGCGGCTCGTGCCGCCGTGCTTCTGCTGGGGCGGCTCACGCCGCCCGTCCTTGATCATGCGAGCACTCCGCACGGCGAGGCCGGCGGAGTGCTTGTCAGGTTGTGCCGGGCGGTATCCGGGCCTGGGCTCCAGGGCCCCGGACCTGCTCGGACGTCGATTTCAGCTCCAGGTCATCCCCGGGGCACGAGCAGGAGACCCTACCGGCCCGGAAGCACCCAGGGCAACCCACCCACCGCGACCTCCGACCGCGACCTCCGACCTGATGCAGCAATCAGTCCGCCCATGCGGCGAAGCCGCCAAGAAAGCAGCGAGAAGAATTCGCCGCCGAAGCTCCGCTTCGGCGGCGACTCCTACACCTGTTGGATCTTGATCTCGATGTCGACCCCGGCCGGCAGCTCGAGGCGCTGGAGGGAGTCGACGGTCTTCGGGGACGGCTCGAGGATGTCGAGGAGGCGCTTGTGGATCCGCATCTCGAAGTGCTCGCGGCTGTCCTTGTACTTGTGGGGCGAGCGGATCACCGTGTAGCGGTGCTTCTCCGTGGGGAGCGGCACCGGGCCCCGGACCGCGGCCTGGGTGCGGACGACCGTCTCGACGATCTTCTTCGTCGACTGATCGATGATCTCGTGGTCGTAGGCCTTCAGGCGAATGCGGATCTTCTGGGCCATCGTTACTTGATGATCTTGATGACGCGGCCGGATGCGACCGTGCGGCCGCCTTCCCGGATGGCGAAGCGAAGACCCTCGTCCATCGCGATGGGCTGGATCAGCTCCACATTGATGGCGACGTTGTCACCCGGCATGACCATCTCGGTGCCCTCGGGCAGGGAGATGGTGCCGGTCACGTCGGTGGTCCGGAAGTAGAACTGCGGCCGGTAGTTGTTGAAGAACGGCTTGTGACGGCCGCCCTCCGACTGGCTCAGCACGTAGATCTGGCCCTCGAAGTGGGTGTGGGGCGTGATCGAGCCGGGCTTGCAGAGCACCTGGCCACGCTCCACGTCCTCCTTCTTGGTGCCACGGAGCAGGGCGCCGATGTTGTCGCCGGCCCGGCCCTCGTCGAGGAGCTTGCGGAACATCTCCACGCCGGTGCAGACCGTCTTCTGGGTGGGACGGATCCCGACGATCTCGACCTCGTCGCCCGTGTGGACGACACCCTGCTCGACCTTGCCGGTGACGACCGTGCCACGACCGGTGATCGTGAAGACGTCCTCGATCGGCATCTGGAAGGGCTTGTCGAGGTCGCGCTCGGGCTCCGGGATGAAGGAGTCGACCGCGTCCATGAGCTCCATGATCTTGGGCGTCCACTCGGGATCGCCCTCGAGCGCCTTGAGGGCCGAGACCCGCACGATCGGGGTGTCGTCACCCGGGAAGTCGTACTCGTTGAGCAGCTCGCGGACCTCGAGCTCGACCAGCTCGAGGAGCTCCTCGTCGTCGACGGCGTCGGCCTTGTTGAGGGCCACCACGATGTAGGGCACGCCGACCTGACGGGCGAGCAGCACGTGCTCACGGGTCTGGGCCATCGGGCCGTCGGTGGCGGCGACCACGAGGATGGCGCCGTCGACCTGGGCGGCGCCCGTGATCATGTTCTTGATGTAGTCGGCGTGGCCCGGCATGTCGACGTGGGCGTAGTGCCGGTTCGGCGTCTCGTACTCGACGTGGGCGATCGAGATCGTGATGCCGCGGGCCTTCTCCTCCGGCGCCTTGTCGATCTCGTCGAAGGCGTAGGCCTTGCCGCCCTGCGCTTCAGCCAGGACCTTGGTGATGGCGGCCGTCAGCGTGGTCTTGCCGTGGTCGATGTGGCCCATCGTGCCCACGTTGACGTGAGGCTTGGTCCGCTCGAACTTCTCCTTGGCCATGGTGGCTCCCGGTTTCCTTGTCTTCTCAGTCGATTGCAGGTCTTCGTAGGGCGATCTTGGGTCTTGGCAGAGCAGCTTGCAGGGCCGATTCAGGTTGTGATGGAAGGCTGACGGCAGGTCACTCGCCGCGGACCCGGGCGACGATCTCGTCGGCGATCGCCTTCGGAACCTGCTGATACGAGTGGAACTGCATCGTGTACGTGGCGCGACCCTGAGTCCGCGACCGCAGGTCGGTAGCGTATCCGAACATCTCCGCGAGCGGCACTTGCGCCCGGAT
>DASXLH010000408.1:0-3127 GCA_036496335.1 Acidimicrobiales bacterium | reverse complement strand
CCCCCAACGGCTGGCAAGGAGGTCGACCAGCTCGATGCCCCGTCCTCCGAGCGAGTCGGGCTCGGGATGCAGGAGGCGCGGGATGCTCGGGTTGCTGTCCTCGACCTCGACCACGAGCTCGGACCCCTCGACGTGGAGGCGAAGGCAGGATCCCGACTCGGTGTGCTCGAGGGAGTTCGTGACGAGCTCCGACACCAGGAGCCGGGTGATATCGAGCGTCTCCTCGGAGCAACCCAGGTCGACGAGCGCATCGGTGGCGATGCGTCGCGCCATCCGTGGGGCCTCCGTCGTGGGTGGCAGCTCGCTCGAACGTCTGGCCATGGTCTGTTCCCCGCCCCCACGGACAGCTCGTCCCGTGGGTTCCTCTCCTTGCCAGTACCCCACGGCGAGATCGGCACACCTCGGCGACGGAGGCGATGCTGTCCTAGACCCGGGTCCAGTCGAGCAGCTGGTCGCTCGACCAGGCGTTGACGATCCGCTCGACGGGCACCTCGCACTCCACCGCCCGGTCGCAGCCGTAGGACTGCCACTCCAGCTGGGCCGGTGCGTGGGCGTCGGTGTCGATGGCGAAGTGACAGCCCAGCTCGACCGCCAGCCGCAACAGCGGCCGGGGCGGGTCGAGTCGCTCCGGCCGACTGTTGATCTCGACGGCGGTCCCGAAGCGCTCGCAGGCGTGGAAGACGAGCTCGGCGTCGAAGGTGGAGGGCGCCCGGCCACGGCCGACCACGATCCGGTTGGTGCAGTGGCCGAGCACGTCGACGTGGGGGTTGGCGGCCGCGGTGCAGAGCCGACGGGTCATGGGGGTTTCGTCCATCCGGAGCTTTGAGTGGACGCTGGCGACGACCAGGTCCAGCCGGGCCAGCAGTTCGTCTTCCTGGTCGAGGCCTCCGTCGTCGAGGATGTCGACCTCGATGCCGGTGAGGACTCGGAACGGGGCCAGCTCCTCGTTGAGCGCGGCGATCTCCTCGAGCTGGCGCTCGAGTCGGTCCCGCGACAGCCCGTTGGCGATCGTCAAGCGGGGCGAGTGGTCGGTGAGGACGATGTAGTCGTGGCCCAGGCCCCGGGCCGTGGTGGCCATCGTGCGTATGTCGCTTCCGCCGTCGCTCCACGTCGAGTGGACGTGCAGGTCGCCTCTCAGTCGCGCCCGGAGGGCGTCGCCCGCCCCCCGCTGCAGCGCCGTCTCCTCCTCCAAGCGATCCAGGTAGGAGGAGGTGCCGGTGCGGACCACCTCGGCCACGATGGCGGCGGTCTTCGGCCCGACGTCGTGCAGCTCGGCCAAGGTGCCGGCCGCGACCCGGTCGAGCAGCTCCTGGTCGTCCACCTCCCGCACGGCGTCGGCCGCCCGCTGGAAGGCACGGACCCGGAAGCTCTGGGCCCGAGCGCGGTCGAGCAGGTAGGCGATCCGCTCCAGTGCGTCGGCCGGCTGCATCGGCGCCGAGGCTAACGAGCCCGCCTGCGGTGCCCCTCCGGGTGCACGTCGCCGAGCTGGGCCGGCGGGGTCAGCGGTCGTCGTAGGAGACGTCGACCCGCTGCTCGGGCACCCGCTCCTGCTCCTTGGCGAGATCCGTGAACACGGCACGGTCGGCGGGCACCAGGGGGGTCTGGGCGATGCTGCGGGGCCAGAGATGGCGGGCCCGCACGACGTTCACCTCGGCGGCGTAGACGAGGATCGTGCCGGCCAGGGCCAGGAATGAGACGAGCCCGAGGACCACCCCGAACAGGCCGTAGACCTGCGAGCTGTGACGGAGCTGGTTGGCGATCAGCAGCCCGCCGAGCGTCTGCAGGACCGTCCACCCGGTCCCGGCGATCACCGCGCCCGGACGGAGGTGACGGAAGGGGACGGAGCCGGGTGTGAGCACGCGGAAGGCGAGAGCGAACATCGCCAGGTTGACGACGAAGGAGCCGGCGATGGATGCGATGGCGCCGGCCGTCCCACGTGAGGGAGCGATGGCGGTGAGCATCGTGCTGGCGGCGACGCCCCCGGCGAGGATGGCGAGGAGCCCGAGGCTGCGGCCGAGGCGGGCGACGTAACCGGGACGCTCGTCCTCGGGGATGCTCCACACCTGGGCCATCGTGAACTGACCCTGCTGGGCCAGCCCCAAGCTGCCCCAGACGAGGAGCAGCAGCCCGATCAGGAGGCCCAGGCCCGTGGCCTGGAGGGAGTGGATGTTGCTGCTGATCTCGTCGCCGACGATGGGGAAGTCCCGGAGGGCCGAGTCGAGGATCTGGCGCTGCAGGGTCGGGTTGCGGTCGACGAAGAAGGCCAGGACGGTCACGAGCAGGAGCAGCAGCGGGAAGATGGAGAGGAAGGCGTAGTAGGCGAACAGGGCCGCCAACGAGCCGCCTCGGTCATCGCCGAACTTCTTCACCACCGCCACCGGGAAGGCCGTCGGCCGGTGGCGCTGCTGCCAGCCGTCGGCTCGGTGCAGCACGCCCTTCACACCCACCGCTCGTTTGTCGCCGGCGTGCCCCATCGGTTCCACCCTGCCCCGTCGCCGCCGGCGGAGAACGGATGGGACGGCGGTTCAGGCCTCGACGGTGAGGAGTTGGTCGAGCCCGCTGACCTCCAGCACCCGGCGCACGTTGGCCCGGGGATGCCGCAGCACCAGGCGGCCGCCGACGTCGGCGAGGCGGCGATGCAGGGAGACGAGGGCGCTGAGACCTGTGGAGTCGATGAACGACAGCTCGGTGACGTCGAGGACCAGTCCTTCGTCCCTCACCGTCGCCGGCAAGGTCTGGAGCTCGCCGACCGTCGCCACATCGAGCTCGCCATGCAGGCTGAACGTGTGGGGGTCGGCGCCCGGTGCGGTCCAGAACAGCCGAACCGGCCGGGGTTCGTCGACGCCTCCTCGCGGTTGCGGGTCCATGGTCGGCACCTCTCCGGCGTCACCGCCGATCCGGGTGGGGTCCCGATCGGGCATTCCCGCAGCATGCCCAGCGGCCCACCGGTTCCACAACCTCGCCGCCTCACCGCGGCGCGCCACCCGCGTTTGGGTGTCGACCTTCGGGGGCACCGGTGGGATGGAGACACCGCCGATGGTGTCCGTCGACCGGTCAGCGATGAGGAGTCCCGACCATGAGCGATGAGACCCGCCCTACCCCCGTCACCCGGGCGTTCGAGGCCGAG
>DASXLH010000407.1:0-3377 GCA_036496335.1 Acidimicrobiales bacterium | reverse complement strand
TCCCGCCATCGGGTTTCGAGCCGAAGCCGGTGCAACAACCTCGCCCGCCGCTGCTGCTCGGCGGGTTCAGCACCAGGGCCATGAGGCGATGCGTGAACCAGGCCGACGGGTGGTTCGGCGGGAGCCCGTCACCGGAGCAGGCAGCCAAAACGATCGCCGAGCTCCAGCGGCAGCGGGTCGAGCTCGAGAAGGTCCCGCTGGAGATCACCCTGCTCACGGGTTGGTCACAGGGCTTCGACCCTGACCTGACCTCCGGCTACGAAGAGGCCGGGGTCGACCGGTTGGTCGTGACACCGTGGAAGAGCAGCCGGGAGGCGCGAGCTGGCATCGAAGGCTTCGCGGCCGCGGCCGGTCTGTCCTGACGGTTGGCTCCGTCACCCCATCCGGCCCTCCGTCGCTCCCGGTGGCGTCGGTATCGTCCCCGGCACCGAAGCCGCAGCAAGGATGCGATGTGACCGCCAACCAGCAGTCAGAGGCGTCGAGCGGGCCGGAGGGATCGGATGCCACTCCGGCCCTCGATCCGCACGACCTCACCGAGGTGACGCTGTTGGCCAGGGGTGTCGCTTCGGCCGTGGCCCCGCCGTCCGGCCTCACCGACGTGCAGGTGCAGTTGTTGGAAGCCCTCACCCGCGCCATGACGGGCCACGCCCTCGACTACCGGTCGCTCGACCCGCTCGGGCCAGACGAGCTCGCTGACGTCTTGGCCGGGCAGGACCCCCTCCGGCGTCAACGGGTCGTGCAGGACATGGTGCTCGGCGAGCTGGTGCTGCGACCGATCCCCATCGCCGTCGCGTACCGCGTCTCGATCTACGCCGACGCCCTCGGCGTCAAGGACGACTTCGTCCGCATCGCCCGTCGCTATGCCCAGGGGGCCTACGGCTTGGCGTGGATGGACCTGCAGCACAACGGCTTCGTCGACCACGTCCGTGCCGCTGGAGGGGACGAGGCGCGGGCGGCCGGAGCCGGGCCCGGTGAGATGCCCGCCCCGTTCGCCATGGCCCGCCCGGATCCGGCCCTGGCGGCCCGATGGGCCGCCTTCGAGGCGCTCCCAATCGGTTCGCTCGGACGTTCGGTCTGGGAGATGTACGTGGGTCGCGGCTTCGCGCTGCCGGGCACGCCGGGTGGGTCGCTGCCCTATCTGGCGCAGCACGACTTCGTGCACGTGCTCGCCGACTACGGCACGAACCTCAAGGGCGAGGTCGAGGTCTTCGCCATGATCGGCCGAGCCGACCCCGATCCCAAGGGGTTCGCCTGGCTGGCGACGCTGATCGGTCTCTTCGAGACCGGCTACATCACCACCACAGGCTTCTTCGACCGCGATGTGCGGGAGAGGAGCATCCAGGCTCCCGGCATGTACAGCCGCCTCGCCGATGCGCTTCGACGAGGCAAGCAGGTGGGCGAACGCAATGGCGTCGACCTGTTCGACATCGACTACGACGAGCTTGCGGATCACCCACTCGAGGATGTGCGCCAGAGGCTCTCGTTCCCCTCGAAGTCGGCGGAGGCGATCGAGGCCGGGTCGGTCGGCCTGTTCGAGCTTGCAGGAATGTCGGAGACCCAGCGCCGATTCAGCGCGCGACGATCGGGAGACCAGACGTGAACCGGAACTTCAGCCAGACCATCAGCGTGACCTGCAGCGATCCCCAGCGCCTGGTCGAGATGCTGGCGCAGTGGGATCTCGACCAGGCGGGCAGCGACATCATGGGCTACATGGGCACCCGTCTCCTGGCTGATCGCGAGGCACTCGGTCGCTACGTGATCGTGGCCGACTTCGGCATCATCGAACCCGAGGTCTCCGCCGCCGACGAAGCCACTCGGAACAACGCCAGACCCGAGACCCGGGCTTGGTCCGCTCGGCTCCTGGCGGCCATCGAGGGCGAAGCCGAGTACCGCCACTACGACGAGCTCTACCGCACCGACCGCTGACCCCGCCGCCGTCGGGCATGGGACCGGCCTGTCCAACTGGAAGCGGCGCGGCGCCAGGACGGCGAACCTAAGTTCGCTCGAACTGATCGCCACACGGTGGCGCGCATCCCGGGGGGGAAATTTGATGGTCAGCCGCAAGAGGCGTTTTCGTTCTGCCGCGGTCGTCGTGACCGTGGCGCTGGCCCTCGTGGCGGCGGCGTGCGGCTCGTCGAGCAAGCCGGCGGCATCGACCGGCACCACCCTTCCGCCCCCGACGGGAACGCCGATCAAGATCGGCTGGATCGGCACCCTGACCTCGGCGACGGTGTCCGGGCCAAACGAGTCCAAGGACACGATGGACACCTGGGTCAAGTGGACCAACAGCCACGGGGGTCTCAACGGTCACCCGGTGCAGGTCGTCGCCTATGCGGACGACAAGGCCGATCCCGCCGTGGGCCTGGCCGCGATCCACGACATGGTCGACAACCAGCACGTGGTGGCCCTCGTCGGCACGCAGGGCGGCAACACCCAGCAGACCTGGGCGCCCTACGTCCTGTCGAAGCGCATCCCGGTCATCGGCGCCGCCCTCATCGACGCCACCTGGTTCACGAACGCGATGTTCTATCCCTCGGGCGGTTCGGTGGTGACGAACATCTGGGGCCAGATGAAGTCGGCGGCCGTGAACGGCAACAAGAAGGTGGCGGTGGTGCTGTGCACCGAGAACCCGGCCTGCGCCCAGGCCCAGCCGCTGTTCACCAAGAACGCCACCGACGTGGGCATGCAGATGGTGTACAACGCGCTGGCCTCGCAGACGCAGGTCAGCTACACGGCGGAGTGCCTGGCGGCCAAGAACGCCGGCGCCACGGCCATCGCCAACTACACGAACTCCGTGGTCATGGCCAAGGACTGTGCTCGCCAGAACTACAACCCGGACTGGATCAACGCAGGCGGCCCGAACCTGTCGATCATCAAGCAGGTGCCCGCCCTCGGCAAGACGGTCGGCTCGGCTGAGCAGTGGAACTGCTGGGATCAGACCATCGACCTCCAGACGGCCAAGGACCTGCGGGCCGCCCAGCAGCAGTACCACCCCGAGTGGACGCCGACGGGGAAGAACGCCGACATCGCCCTCGGTGGCTGCGGGATCTGGGCCAGCGGCGTCGAGTTCGCCAAGGCGATCAGTAACGCCAACGTGGCGCCGACGGCCACCGTCACCAACGAGGACGTCATCAAGGGCCTCTCGATGTTCAACAAGGAGACCCTGGGAGGCATCGTCCCGCCGCTCACCTTCAGCGACGGGTCGAAGCCGAACCCCCAGGTCACCTGCGCCTTCCTCTACAAGTGGGACAACCTGAAGATGGTGTCGGTCAAGGGCCCGGACGGGAACCTCTGGACCTGCAACCCCTGACCGGCGGCACCGGCGTGTTCCGTGGTGGATGAGACGGACCCCCTCGTCCACCACGGAACGCAAGCTC
>DASXLH010000406.1:0-18316 GCA_036496335.1 Acidimicrobiales bacterium | reverse complement strand
GACCTGGCCGGCGTGCCGGTCCGGGCCCGGGAGAGACGGCCGGAGCATCCGCTCATTGCCGCCGGCGGCCACTGCACCTACAACCCGGAGCCGCTGGCCGACTTCCTCGACTTCGTCGTGCTCGGCGACGGCGAAGAGGTGGTCAGCGAGATCACCGAGGTGATCGGGGCGTGGAAGGCCAGTGGCCGCACCTCCCGGGAAGGCGTGCTCCGGGAGCTGGCCGGCATCACGGGCGTCTACGTGCCGTCCCTCTATGAGGCCTCCTACGTCGACGGTCGCCTCGCCGCCACCACGCCCCGCTTCGCCGGTGTGCCCGCCGTCGTCGAGAAGCGGACCATCGCCGACCTGGGGGCGTGGCCCTATCCCCGGAACCAGCTGGTGCCGCTCACCGAAGTCGTCCACGACCGGCTCAACGTCGAGGTCTTCCGGGGCTGCACCCGGGGCTGTCGCTTCTGCCAGGCGGGCATGATCACCCGTCCCGTCCGGGAGCGGCCGGCCGACCAGGTGCGCACGATGGTGGCCGACGGCCTGCGCCGCACCGGCTACGACGAGGTGGCGCTCACCAGCCTCTCGACCGCCGACTTCAGCGGCATCGGCGACGTGGTGGGCGACATCATGAACTGCGGCGACAACGTCTCCGTCAGCCTGCCCAGCCTGCGGGTCGACGCCTTCACGGTCGGGATCGCGGCCCAGATCCAGCGGGGGCGCCGGACCGGGCTGACCTTCGCCCCCGAGGCCGGCACCTGGCGGATGCGCCAGGTCATCAACAAGCTGATCAGCGAGGACGACCTGTTCTCGGCCGTCGATGCCGCCTACTCGCAGGGATGGCGCCGGATCAAGCTCTACTTCCTCACCGGCCTGCCGTCCGAGACCGACGAGGACACGCTCGGCATCGCCGACCTCGGCCGTCGGACGGCGGCCATCGGGGCGAAGCACGCCAAGGGATCCTCGGTCACCGTCTCGGTGGGTGGGTTCGTGCCAAAGCCGTTCACGCCGTTCCAGTGGTTCGGCCAGAACACCCGCGAAGAGCTCACACGAAAGATGCACCTGCTCCGGGACGACCTGCGGGGGGCGCGGGGCGTGCAGTTCAAATGGCACGATCCAAAGGCCACGCTGGCGGAAGGCATCGCCAGCCGGGGTGACCGCCGCCTCGGCCCGGTCATCGAGCAGGTGTGGCGCCGAGGTGGCGTCTTCCAAGAATGGACCGAGCACTTCCGCCTCGACCTCTGGCTCGAGGCCCTCGCCGACCACGGGCTGTCGGTGGAGGAGCTCGCCTACCGGCATCGCGACGAGGACGAGCCGCTGCCCTGGGACCACCTCTCAGCGGGGCTCCACAAGGAGTTCCTCTGGCAGGACTGGCGGGACGCCCTGGCGGAGGTGGGACTGCCCGACTGCCGCTGGACCCCCTGCTACGACTGCGGCGCCTGCACCGGCTACGCCCTCGAGCACGTCGTCGCCTCCGCCACGCCGCCGGCCGGTGGCAGCCAGGGCACCGGCCAGCCCGTCCCCGTCAGCCTCGGAGCGACCCGATGAGTGCGGGCGCGGTCGGCGCAGTGGCTGGCGCATCGACATGAGACTGCGCCTGCGCTTCTCGAAGCTGGGGAAGGTCCGCTTCACCAGTCACCGCGATGTCGCCCGGATGTGGGAGCGGGCTCTGCGCCGGACCGGCCTGCGGGCGGCGTACACCGCCGGCTTCTCCCCGCGTCCCAAGATCGCCTTCGGGCTCGCCCTGCCCACCGGGGCCGAGTCGCTGGCCGAGTACCTCGACCTCGAGCTGGCCGGGAGCGAGGGCCTCGACACCCCCGAGGACCTCGGTCAGCTTCCCGCCCGCCTGTCGGCGGAGCTCCCGCTCGGGGTCGACGTCGCGGCTGTGGCTCCCCTCGAACCCGGGTCCCCGTCGCTGCAGGAAGCGGTCGAGTCCTGCTCCTGGAAGATCGAGGCGACCGGCGTCGACGTGCCGGCCGCCACCTTGCTCGTCGCCCGGGCCATGGGAGCCGACTCCCTGGTCCTCACCCGAACCCGCAAGGGCAAGGAGGTCACCGACGACCTCCGCCCTGCGTTGCTCCATGTCTCCGTTTCCGGTCCTACCGCCGAGGGGGTCGAGCTCGATGCCGAGCTCGGCGTCCATCCCCGCAGCCTCCGACCCTCCGAGCTGCTGCTGGCGCTGTCTCCCGACGGCGCCCTGCAGGAGCGCCGGGTCTTGCGGACGGCGCAATGGATCTGGCACGACGGCGCCCGGCGCGAGCCGCTGGCGACGTCGAGCCCTCCCAGAGAGGATCTCCATGTCCGAGACCGAATCCCATGGCCTCACCCCGCCGTTGGCGTCGACGCCCTCGACTCCCGCGATGCCCTCGGCACCGGTCCCGGTGCCGGTCCCGCCGTCGCCACCCGCGGCGCCCCGCCTCCCGGCGTCTCCTGGCTCGTCGAGTCCGGCCTCGCCCGACGGGCCGCGGTCACCGGCGCCGACTGACGGCGCCGACGGCGACGACCCGGCCCGCCGGTCGCGCCGACGCGGGTCGCGCGGGGGCCGCGGGAGGAGCCGCCGACCTGGGGAACCCGGGTCGCCCCCCGAGACTGAGGTCAAGGCTGTCCCGGCCGAGGCCCCGGCGAAGCCGCGCATCGGCGACACCCGGCCGGCGCCTGCGTCCGCCGTCCCTGGCCCCGGTTCGAGAGCCGCCGCCCAGGGTGCGACTGCGTCGGATCCGGCAGGCGATCGCCGGTCAGGCAGCCGCCGGCGACGGGGCGGCAAGGGCCGGACCGGCGGCGGCAACGAGCGTCGGGTGGCGGTCAACGGGGGGCGGGAAACGAGCCCGGAGGTGGCCGTCGACCCTGAGCTCCTCGAGCAGCGCAAGGGCCGGGAGCGCAACGGGCGACCCGTCGGCCGCTACCTGATGTGCGTGCACGTCCTCCCGCAGGCCACCCAGGTGGCCGTTCTGGAAGGGCGTTCTCTCATCGAGCACTACGTGTCCCGGCCCCAGGACGACGCGCTGCAGATCCACGGCAACATCTACCTCGGCCGGGTCCAGAACGTGCTGCCAGGCATGGAGGCCGCCTTCATCGACATCGGCACGCCCAAGAACGCCGTGCTCTACCGGGGTGACGTCACCTTCGACGCCGACGACGTCGAAGGACCGGCCGACCGGGCCAGGATCGAGGACGTCCTGCGGGCCAAGCAGACCATCGTCTGCCAGGTCACCAAGAACCCGATCGGCGCCAAGGGGGCCCGGCTCACCCAGGAGGTGTCGCTCCCGGGGCGGTTCGTGGTGCTCATCCCCAACTCGTCCACGTACGGCATCTCGAAGCGCCTCGCCGACGACGAGCGCAAGCGGCTTCGGTCGATCCTCGACAAGATCAAGCCCTCGGAGCACGGGCTGATCGTGCGGACCGCCGCCGCCGGAGCCTCGCGCGAGGAGCTCGAGCGTGACGTGGCCCTGCTCCTCGGGCAGTGGAAGCGGATCGCCGAGGCAGCCGCCAAGGCCAACCGGCCCACCCTGCTCTACAGCGAGCCCGATCTCGCCGTCCGGGTGATCCGCGAGGAGTTCAACTCCTCGTATCGGGGCGTGGTCATCGACGACCGCGACCTGTTCGAGGAGATCCGCGACTACGTGGCCAGCATCACCCCCGAGCTGGCCGACCGGGTCGAGTTCCACGACCCGGAGACGGAACCCCTCCCGCTCTTCGAGCAGCTCCACGTCCACGAGCAGCTCCACAAGGCCCTCGACCGAAAGGTGTGGCTCCCGTCGGGGGGCTCGCTGATCATCGAGCGGACCGAGGCCCTCACCGTGATCGACGTCAACACCGGCAAGAACGTGGGGCGCTCGAACCTGGAGCAGACGGTTTTCGACAACAACCTCGAGGCGGCCGAGGAGGTCGCCCGTCAGCTGCGCCTCCGGGACATCGGGGGCATCATCGTCATCGACTTCATCGACATGGAGATCCGTAAGAACCGTGACGAGGTGGTCCGGGTCTTCCGGGATGCCCTGGCCCGGGACAAGACCCGGACGCAGGTCTTCGACATCTCCGAGCTCGGCCTGGTGGAGATGACCCGCAAACGGATCGGCGAAGGCCTGCTCGAGTCGATGTCGGAGGTCTGTCCCACCTGCGATGGTCGAGGGATCCTCGTCGACGAGGTGCTGCTCTCCTGACCTCGACGGGTCGGGCGACCGACTTCCTCGGCCCACCTGCCGGCTGGTAGCGTCGCATCCCTATGTACGCAGTGATCCACACCGGCGGCAAGCAGTCGCGCGTGGCCGAGGGGCAGCGCCTCGACGTCGAGCTGCTCGGCGAGGAGGACGGCGCCGAGGTCACCTTCCGCCCGATCCTGCTGGTCGACGGCGCCGACGTGGTGACCCGGCCGGCCGACCTGGCCGGTGCCTCCGTCTCCGCCCGGGTCATCGGCACCGCCAAGGGCCCCAAGATCCGGGGCTTCACCTACAAGAACAAGACCAACCAGCGCAAGCGCTGGGGCCACCGTCAGAAGTACACGACGGTCGAGATCACCGGCATCTCCAAGGGGAAGTAGCGCCATGTCGAAGACCAAGGGTGGGGGTTCCACCCGCAACGGCCGCGACTCGGCCGCCCAGCGCCTCGGCGTGAAGCTGTTCGACGGGCAGAAGGCGCCGGCCGGCGCCATCATCGTCCGCCAGCGAGGCACCCGCTTCCACGCCGGGGAGAACGTGGGCCGGGGCGGCGACGACACCCTGTTCGCCACTGCCGACGGCGTCGTGAAGTTCGGCTTCCGCAAGGGTCGACGCCTCGTCGACGTCCTTCCCGAGGCCTGAACCTCCGGGGTCAGACCCCCTGGGGCAGCGACTCGCGCTGCCAACCGAGCCGCTCGACGGCGAAGTCGAGGGCGAACCGGTCGGTCATGCCGCTCACGTAGCGCACCGCCTCGGCGACGGCCTCGTCGGATCCCGGGACCAGCCGGTCCTCCCGCGGGTGCTCGACCAGGTGCTCGGTCAACCCCCGGATGAGCGCGATGACCCGGCGGGCCTGCTCGGCGGCCTCCGGCCGGAGGTAGATGCGCTCGTAGTTGAACGACCGGAAGGCATCGAGGGCATCGGCTTCGCGGCGGCGCAGGGCGATCGTGCCGGTCTCGGCAATCGTGTCGAGCATGGCGGTGATGAACGTGCCGAGCTGCACGCGTCGCTCCCGGCCCACGACGTCGGCCACCTCGAGGGGCAGGTCGGCAAGGGTCACGACCCCAGCGGCGACGGCGTCCTCGAAGTCGTGGCAGACGTAGGCGATGCGGTCGGCCCAGGCGACGACCTCGCCCTCGGGGGTGGAGGGGGAGGGCCGGTTCCACGAGTGGTTGCGAACTGCGTCGAGCGTCTCGGCGCACAGGTTCAGCGGGCCGAGGACCACGTCGGCCCCGTAGACGGCGTGGTGATAGCCCCCGTCGAGGAAGGGCGAGAGGGCCTGCTCCGAGGCGTGCCCGGCCGGACCGTGACCGCAGTCGTGGCCCATGGCCACCGCCTGGGTGAGCGCGACGTTCAGCCTCGCCCCCCGGGCCACGGAGACGGCGACCTGGGCCACCTCGATGGCGTGGGTGAGACGGGTGCGGAGGTGGTCGTCGTCGGGGGCGACGAAGACCTGGCACTTGCCGGCCAGCCGGCGGAAGGGCCGGCTGTGCTGGATGCGGTCGAGGTCGCGCTCGAAGCAGGTGCGGTACGGGTCCGGTGCCTCCGAGACGGCCCGCTCGCCCGCCCCCTCGGCGCGGGTGGCGAAGGGCGCGAGATGGAGGTGCTCGGCCTCCTCCCGGGCCGGGCGCACGACCAGCTCGACGTCGCCGACCTTGACCATCTCGTGGGCGGCGACGTACTCGCCACCGACACGCTCGACTTCGCGGCCTTCCCTCTGTTCGTGGGTCTGCCCGACCATCGGGTCCATGGCCGCCACGGTACCGACGGGCAGGGACAATCCCGGGGCGCCAGTCGGCCGCACGAAACATCGCTGCCTGGAGGCCGGTCGTTCCACGACCCGGGTCTTGGCCGGCCCGCCTCGTATCGTTGCGCCGTGCCCGGCTTCGTCGACGAGAGCGGGCTGCACGTCAAGGGCGGCGACGGCGGCGCCGGCTCGGTCTCGTTCCGTCGTGAGGCCCACACGCCGAAGGGCGGCCCCGACGGGGGCGACGGCGGCAAGGGCGGGGACGTCTGGCTGGTGGCCGACCGGAACGTGCCCTCCCTGCTCGGCTTCAAGGACCATCCCTTCCGCCGGGGCGAGGACGCCGTGCACGGCACCTCGAAGAAGGCCCACGGCCGATCGGGGCGGGACCTCCTCGTCGCCGTGCCGGAGGGCACCGTGGTGCGCGACCAGGCCGGCCTGGTGCTGGCGGATCTGGTCTCCGAGGGAGACCGGTGGCGGGCGGCCGAGGGCGGTCGGGGCGGACGGGGCAACGCCAGCTTCCTCTCCAACCGGCGCCGAGCGCCTTCCTTCGCCGAGCAGGGCGAGGTGGGGGAGGAGCGCTGGCTGCGGCTGGAGCTCAAGCTCGCCGCCGACGTCGCCATCATCGGCTTCCCGAACGCGGGCAAGAGCACGCTGATCTCCGTCATCTCGGCGGCCAAGCCGAAGATCGCCGATTACCCCTTCACCACGCTGGTGCCCAACCTCGGCGTGGTCCGCCTCGACGACGGCTTCGAGATGGTCGTGGCCGACATCCCGGGGCTGATCGAGGGGGCCAGCGCGGGGCGGGGGCTCGGTCACCAGTTCCTCCGCCACGTCGAGCGGGCCCGGGTGCTGCTCGTCCTGGTCGATCTCGCCGCCGCCGACGGCCGCAGCCCCATCGAGCAGGAGCGGATCCTCCTCGACGAGCTCGGTCGCCACCAGCCCGATCTCCTGAGTCGTCACCGGTTGGTCGTGGGTTCGAAGGCCGACATCGCCACGGAGCCAGAGGCCGGCGATGCGCCCGGCGACACCTCGTGGACCGGCTCGCGGCTGGCCGCCGTCACCGGCGAGGGCGTACGACCGGTCGTCGGGCGCCTGGCCGAGCTGGTCCGGGAGGCCCGCCAGGCGCTGCCCCGCCCCGAGTCCTACGCCGTGCTCCGGCCGGCGGCCGAGAGCTTCCGGGTCGAGCGGGCCGACGACGGCAGCTTCGTCGTCGTCGGCCGGCAGGCCGAACGGGCCGTGGCCATCAACGACCTCACCGGCGGCGACGCCCTGCACTTCGTCCAGGAGCGGCTCAAGCGGCTCGGGGTCGACCGGGCCCTGGCCCGCGCCGGTGCGCAGCAGGGGGACAGGGTCCGCATCGGCGGTCTCGTCTTCGACTACGACGAGGACTGATGGCCACGATCGTCGTCAAGATCGGGAGCTCGTCGATCACCGACGAGCGGGGCGAGATCGCCGTGCCCGCCCTGGTCAAGCTGTGCGCGGAGATGGCGTCGTTGCGCTCGAGCGGGCACCGGGTCGTGCTCGTCACCAGCGGGGCCATTGCCGCCGGTCTGCCGGCGCTGGGTCTCACCCGTGCCGCCACGCCCGACATCACCACCCTCCAGGCCGTCTCCGCGGTCGGGCAGAGCCGTCTCATGCGGGTGTACGACGATCTCCTCGCCGGCCACGGGCTGGTCGCCGGGCAGATCCTCATCGCGCCCCTCGACTTCATGGAGCGCTCCCAGTACCTCCACGCCCGCTCCACCCTGGGGCGCCTCCTCGAGCTCGGCGTGGTACCGGTGGTGAACGAGAACGACGCCATCGCCGACGACGAGATCCGATTCGGCGACAACGACCGTCTCGCCGCCCTGGTCGCCCACCTGGTGGCGGCCGACCTGCTGGTGCTGCTGACCGACCATGCCGGGCTCTTCACCGCCGACCCGCGGCTCGACGCCTCGGCCAGCCTGATCGAGGAGATCATCGAGGTCGACGCCGAGCTCGAGGCGCTGGCCGGCTCAGGCGGAACCGACCGGGGGAGCGGGGGAATGGCCTCCAAGCTGGCGGCGGCCAAGATCGCGGCGTGGTCCGGGGTGCGGGCCGTGATCGCCGCCGCTGGTCGGCCCGATGTGCTGGCCGAGGCCGTCGCCGGCGTCGCCGGTGTCGGCACCGTGCTGCACCCTCGCCCCCGCCGCCTGCCCGCCCGCAAGCTGTGGATCGCCTTCGCGGTGGGCTCGTCCGGCACCGTGGTGGTCGACGACGGCGCCCGCCGGGCGCTGGTGGAGCGGAACGTCTCGCTGCTCCCGGCCGGGGTGAAGGCCGTGCACGGCCGCTTCCAGGCGGACGACGCCGTGGAGGTGGCCGACGAGGCGGGCCGGGTGTTCGCCAAGGGCCTCGTCCGCCTCGATGCCACCCTGCTCCACGAGCTGGCCGGCTCCCGTACGGCCGACCTGCCCGACGGCGTGCCCCACGAGGTGATCCACCGCGACGATCTCGTGCTCCTGCCCTGACGCGTTGCCAGGAGGCGCTATGAGCTCCGGCGGAGGACGCGGTCGCGGAGCACGTCGATCTCCTCCACGTGGAGCAGGAAGATGGCGGCGACGTAGACCAACGCCCCCACGGCCACCCCTGCGAGGGTCGTGATGATGTCCACATCGGGGGTGACCTGGATGGTGACCAGCACGGCCGCGGCCATGGCGAGGCTGGCGAGCAGCATCCGGGTCAGCGACCGGATGATGCGCCGGAGGTCGAGCGGGCCCACTCGGCGCCGTAGGGCCCAGACGGCCAGCACCATGGCGATGGCGTAGGAGATCCCGAACGAGAGAGCGAGACCCGGTACGCCCATCGACGGCTCGAGGGCCAGTGCCAGCACCAGGTTGAGGCCGTTCTGGACCAGGCCCATCAGGAAGGGAGTGCGGGTGTCGCGGATGGCGTAGAAGCCCCGCAACGTGAACAGGTACAGGGAGTAGCCGAGGAGCCCGAGGGCGAACATCCGCAGGTTGTCGCCGGCAAGGTTGGCCGAGCCCACCGACAGGGCTCCGCGCTGAAGCAGGCCCCGGACGATGGGACGAGCCAGCACGAGGTAGCCGACGGCGGCGGGGAGAACGATCAAGCTCATGAGGCGGACGCCGCTGGAGAAGCGGTCGCGGAAGAGCTGGTGATCCTCGAGTCGGGCGGCGTCAGCCATCTCCGGCACGTAGGTGGTCATGATCGAGACGGCAACCAGCGCATAGGGGAGCAGGAAGAACACGTACGCGCCGGTGTAGGTCGAGATCCCGCCGATGTGGCGATTGGCCAGGACGAAGATGACCAGCAGGACGATCTGGTTGGTGAGCACGTAGCCGATGGTCCACGTGGAGAGGGCGCCGACCTCGCGAACGGCTGGGTTCCGGACGTCGAGGTTGGGCCGGAAGCGGAAGCCCGAGCGGCGCAGCGCAGGAACCAGGGCCAGGGTCATGACCACCACGCCCGCCGTCGTCCCCAGGCCGAGCAAGAGGAGCAGCGCGTGATCGCGGTGCATGTCGTCGAGGGTCGGGCCCTTCCCTCCGTGGCCGGCCAGGGTCGGCAGTGAGAGCAGGACGCAGGTGACGATGATGTTGTTGAGGGCCGGGGCGAAGGCCGGAGCGGCGAAGCTGCGCCTCGCGTTGAGCACCGCCGTTCCCAGAGCGGTCAGCCCATAGAAGACGATCTGGGGCATGAACAGCCGCAGGAACTCGGTCGCCACCACCCGCTGGTCGGCCGCCACGCCCGATTCGGCCGTGACGGTGTAAACGCGCACGATGGCGGGGGCGGCCAGGACACCGATCACGCTCAGGACGATCAGCGCGAGCGTGGCGACGGAGATCACCGCCGAGGTCCCCTCGTCGTCGCCGTCGGCGTGATGATTGACGAAGACCGGGACGAGCGTGGCCGAGAGCACGCCGCCCAGGAGCAGCTCGTAGACGATGTTGGGCGTGGTGTTGGCCAGCGTGTACGTGTCGTTCAGCGAGGTGAACCCGATGGCGTAGGCGGCGGCCGCCAAGCGGACGAAGCCGGTGGCTCGGGACAGGCCGGTGCCGATGGCGACGATGCCGCTGGACCGGAGGAGGTTCGCCTCCCCGATGGGGGCTTCCGTCGTGATCGGCGCGACAGCGTCGGACAAGGCCGACGATCCTAGAGGCCCTCGTGGCGCCGCCCAGGGTTCGCGTCCCTACACTTCCCGGGATGACCCAGCCATCGCTCGAGGAGCTGGGGAGGCGGGTCAAGGCGGCCTCCCGGGCGCTCGCCACGACCCCAACCGCCGTCCGCGATGCCGCCCTGATGGCGGCCGCCGATCTCCTCGTCGCCCGAACCGACGATGTCCTGGTTGCCAACGCGGTCGACGTCGAGCGGGCCGGCGCCGACGGCGTCAGCCCGACCGTCGTCGACCGGCTGCGGCTCGACGCCGGGCGGGTCGCCTCGATGGCGGCCGGCCTGCGCCAGGTCGCCACCCTTCCCGACCCGGTCGGTGAGGTGGTCCGGGGCTGGGTGCGACCGAACGGGTTGCGCATCGACGAGGTCCGAGTCCCCCTCGGCGTGGTGGCGATCATCTACGAGAACCGGCCCAACGTCACGAGTGACGCCTTCGGTCTCTGCTTGAAGTCCGCCAACGCCGCGTTCCTACGGGGCTCGTCCGGCGCCGTCTCGTCCAACATCGCCATCGCCGCCGTGCTCCGGGAAGGGCTGGCGAAGGCCGGTCTGCCGGAAGATGCGCTGATCCTGGTCGAGGACGTGAGCCGCGAGGCGGCGGTCGAGTTCATGCGCCTCCGGAGCTCGATCGACGTGCTCATCCCTCGGGGTGGCGCGTCGCTGATCCGCTCCGTCCTCGACAACGCCACCGTGCCCTACGTGATCGACGGTGACGGGAACTGCCACGTCTACGTCGACGCCGCCGCCGATCTCGACATGGCGCTGTCGATCGTCGTCAACGCCAAGACCCAGCGGCCGAGCGTGTGCAACGCCGCCGAATCCCTCCTCGTGCACCGCGACGTCGCCGCCGCCTTCCTGCCGGCGGCGGCCGAGGCCCTGTCGGGGGTCGAGCTGGTCGGCGATGCCCAAGCCCGGGCGCTGGTCCCCTCGATGGGCGAGGCGACCGAGACCGACTTCGCCACCGAGTTCCTCGACCTGAAGATGAGCGTGGCGGTGGTCGACGACCTCGACGCCGCCATCGAGCACATCCGGACGTACTCCTCCGGCCACAGCGAGGCGATCGTCACGGGCGATCTGGTGGCCGCCGACCGGTTCACCCGGGAGGTCGACGCCGCCGCCGTCCTCGTCAACGCCTCAACCCGCTGGGTCGACGGCGAGCGCTTCGGCTTCGGCGCCGAGATCGGCATCAGCACCCAGAAGCTCCACGCCCGAGGACCGATGGGGCTACGGGCGCTGACGACGAGCAAGTACGTCGTCCGCGGTGACGGCCACATCGTCACCTAGCGATACGCGACGGTGTCCAGCCGGGCCAATTTTGCTCTGAAGGGCTGTTGGACGCTGCCCTATATGGTGGCCCGATGCCGCGCTTCGAGACCGTCGTGGAGGTCCGCGAGGACCTGAAGGCCGTGAACTACCTCGCCGACGAGGGGATCGCCGGGGTCGTCTACCTGGCTGACCGGCTCCAGAAGCCGATCCTGGTGGAGGGGCCGGCCGGCACGGGCAAGACCCAGCTGGCGAAGTCGGTGGCCGAGATGACGGGGGCGCGGCTGATCCGCCTGCAGTGCTACGAGGGTCTCGACGAGTCCAAGGCCCTGTTCGAGTGGAACTACAAGAAGCAGCTCCTGCGGATCCAGGCCGAGCGCAACGCCTCCGACTGGAACGAGATCGAGGACGACATCTTCGGGGAGGACTTCCTCCTCACCCGCCCCCTCCTCGAGGCCATCCGCGCCACCGATCCGGTGGTGCTCCTCATCGACGAGGTCGACCGCGTCGAGGTCGAGACGGAGGCCCTGTTGCTCGAGATCCTCTCGGAGTACCAGGTGTCGATCCCGGAGCTCGGCACCGTGGTGGCCACCCAGATCCCGCTGGTCTTCCTCACGTCCAACAACACGCGGGAGCTGTCGGAGGCGCTGAAGCGCCGGTGCCTGTTCCTCCACGTCGACTACCCGGACCTCGAGCGGGAGAAGGAGATCGTGCTCGCCAAGGTTCCCGGCGTGAGCGAGAACCTGGCCGACCAGATCGCCCGGATCGTGCGCTCGATCCGCACCCTCGAGCTGAAGAAGTCGCCGTCGGTCTCGGAGACCATCGACTGGGCCCGGACGCTGGTGCTGCTCGGCATCGAGACCATCGACGCCCAGCTGGCGACCGAGACCCTCAACATCCTCTTGAAGTACCAGACCGACATCCAGAAGGCGGCCAAAGAGCTCGCCTCCAGCGGCGTGTGACGGGGGCAACGTGCTCGACCTGATGGCGGGATTCGTCCAGGAGCTGCGCGAAGCCGGGATCCCGGTGTCGTTGACGGAGAACCTCGACGCCATGGAGGCCGTCAAGCACATCCCCATCGAGGACCGGGAGGCCTTCAAGTTCGCCCTGGCCGCCACGCTGGTGAAGAACGCCGCCCACTGGAAGGCGTTCGAGACCGTCTTCGAGGTCTACTTCTCGTTCCGCGGCCGTGACTATCGCATCACGGGCGACGACGGCGAGGGCCTCGACGCCGACGAGCTCGCCGCCCAGATCGAGCAGCTCGCGGCCCAGGGTGAGATGCAGGGGCACGGCCTCGAGTCGCTCTCCCCCGAGGAGCTGGCTGCCCTGGTGGAGCAGGCCATCCTCGACGCCGACGAGGTGATGATGCGGGCACTGGCCTCGGCCGCCGTCCGTCGCTTCGCCGGCATGGAGCCGGGCCGACCCGTCGGTGGCACCTACTACCTGTACCGCACCTTGCGGGGCGTGAAGATGAACGACGTCGTCGATCGGCTGATGGAGGACGTGCGCAGCCAGCGGGGCGGGAACCTCAGCGACCTCGAGGAGCGGCTCGAGCGCGACGAGTTCGAGTCGCGGGCCGACCGCATGCGCAAGGAGATCGAAGCCGAGATCCGCCGGAGGCTGGTGGCCGACCGCGGCGTCGACGCCATGGCCAAGTCGTTGCGCAAGCCGCTCCCGGAAGACGTCGACTTCATGCACGCCAGCCGGGACGAGATGGTCAGCCTCAAGCACGCCCTCGCCCCCCTCACCCGGAAGCTGGCCGTTCGCCTCGCCCGCAAGCGGCGGCACGGTCGCAAGGGCCCGCTCGACTTCCGCAACACGGTGCGCCACTCGCTGTCGTATGGCGGTGTGCCGGCCGAGCCGAAGTTCCGCTACCCCCGTCCGAGCAAGCCGGAGATCTTCGTGGTGGCCGACATCTCCGGCTCGGTGGCCGCGTTCGCGCGGTTCACCCTGCAACTCGTCTATGCCATCCAGGGCTCGTTCTCGAAGGTCCGAGCCTTCGTGTTCATCGACGGGGTCGACGAGGTCACCAAGTACTTCGAGGGCGAAGAGGACATCAACCGCGCCGTCAACCGGGTGAACACCGAGGCCGACGTGATCTGGATCGACGGCCACTCCGACTACGGCCACGCCTTCGAGTCGTTCTGGCAGCGCTACGGGCGCGACGTCGGTCCGAAGACCACGATGATCCTGCTGGGCGACGCCCGGAACAACTACCACGCTTCGCAGTCGTGGGTCATCAAGGAGATGAGCCACAAGGCCCGTCACGTCTACTGGCTCAACCCGGAGCCCGGCTCCTACTGGAACACCGGCGACTCGATCATCGGCGAGTACACCTCGCACTGCGACGGCGTGTTCGAGTGCCGCAACCTCCGCCAGCTCGAGAAGTTCGTGGATCTCCTGGATTAGCGCAGCTCCGGCTTCGCCTGCGCAGCTGGGCGTGCACGCAGCCGTACGTTTCTGAGTCGCTGCTCCGGCTGGCGCCTGCGCAGCCTCGCCGAACGGCTGGGTTGCTTCGTTTCTCAAGCACCTCGTGATGCCGGTCGACAACTCGGGACATGGTCGAACGACTGGCCGTCGGTGCCCGCTGGGCCGACGATGCGATGCCCCCTCCCGAATCCGCCGGACGCAAGCTGGCGATCCGCTCCATGGCGGTGTTCGCCTGCACCCTCACGCTGACCTACCTGGTGTGGCGTCTGGGCTGGAGCATCCGAGGCGCCAGCCTGTGGGTCGGCCTCGCCCTGATCGCGGTCGAGGCCCACAACGCCCTCGGTCTGTTCCTGTTCACCTTCTCGCTGTGGGACCTCGACCCTCCTCCCGTGCCGGAGCCGGTGGACGAGACCGAGCTCCGACTCGCCATTCTCATCCCCACCTACAACGAGCCGATCGAGGTGCTCCTCCCGGCGGTGTCCGCGGCGGTCGCCGTGCGACCGGCTCACGAGACCTGGGTGCTCGACGACGGTGACCGTCCGGAGGTCGCCGCCCTCGCCGCCCAGTTGGGGGCGAGGTACCTCACCCGAGAAGACCGCTCGCACGCCAAGGCCGGGAACCTGAACCACGCCCTCGGCGTCATCGATGCCGACATCGTCGGTGTGGTCGACGCCGACCACGTCGTCACCGAGGACTTCCTGCGCCACACCCTGGGCTACTTCGACGATCCGGGCGTCGCCGTCGTCCAGACGCCGCAGAGCTTCTACAACCACGACTCCTTCGAGCACGAAGATGCTGCCCGTCGCCCCTTCAGCGAGCAGGACGTCTTCTACCGGGTGATCCTGCCGGCCAAGAACCGCTGGAAGGCGGGGTTCTGGTGCGGCACCGGGGCCTTGGTACGGACCGAGGCCTTGCGTTCGGTCGGGGGTGTGGCCACGGAGAGCGTGACGGAGGACATCCAGACGTCGATCCGCATGCAGCGGGCCGGTTGGCGGATGATCGTCCACAACGAGGTTCTCGCCCACGGGCTGGCCGCCACCGATGCCCAGCAGTACTGGCTCCAGCGCTACCGGTGGAGCCAGGGGGCGATGCAGGTCCTGCGCCAGGACAAGATCCTCACCGGTCCGGGCCTCACCCTCCCGCAGCGGTTGGCCTACGGCGCCACCCTGTTCGCCTGGTTCGACGCCTGGCGGATCCTCGCCTACTTCTTCATCCCGATGGCCGTGATCGTCACCGGCGCCTTGCCGGTGGGCATCTCCACCGCCATCTTCGGCCCGGCCTTCCTGACCGTGCTGTTCGTTCAGTTCGTGGCCCTCCGGCTCCTCGCTCGTGGGCACTACCCGCCCTTCTGGTCGTTGGTGTTCGAGGCGCTGCGCCTTCCAGCGGTGGTGCCGGCCACGATGAAGGGCCTCCGCGGCAAGCCGGCCGCGTTCAAGGTGACGCCGAAGGGCCAGGCCGAGCACCGCCAGCGCACCGACGCCGCCCCCCTCCACGCCGCCCTTCTCGGTCTGACCGTCCTGGCCCTGGCTTGGATGGTCGCCACCCTGGCAGGGTTCACGCCGGTCCACTACCGCAGTGCCGGCGGGGTCCTCGGCTGCGCCGCCTTCCTGCTGCTCAACGCCTCGGTGGTGATCGCAGCCGGGATGCGGGTGCGCTCCGAGCGCTTCGCCGGGGAGCAGCGGGCCAGCGTCCGCTTCGAGTCGGACGCCCAGGCTGCCTTCCAGGGGCGGCCGGGCCAGCTCCTCGACCTGAGCCTCACCGGCGCCCGGCTCGAGCTGCCGGCTGGGTCCGGGCTCAGCGCCGCCGGGTCCGAGGTGACCCTCGACCTTCCCGACCATGGTCTCAGCCTGCGCTGCGAGGTGGTCAGGGCCGTCGCCGGGATGTCCTCCACGGTCGTGTCGGTCCGGTTCGCTCCGGGGCAGTCGCTCACGGTCGGGCAGCTGGCGCTGGCCATCTTCCACGACGGCCAACCTGCCTCCGAGGAGGCGGACGAGCGCGACGCGGTCGCGGCCTGACGGCTACCTCCGCCGTACATGCCGGCGGAGCGTCAGCTGTCGTGCAGGCCGCACTCCGTCTTGCCGGTGCCAGCCCACCGCCCGGAGCGGGGGTCGTCGGGATCGGTCGGCTTGGAGGTGCAGGGCATGCACCCGATCGACGTGTACCCCTGGGCCAGCAGCGGGTTCATGATGATGTCGTGGTCGGCGATGTAGCCGTCGACGTCGACGTCGGTCCACTGGGCGATGGGGTTGACCTTCACGAGGCCCCGGATGTCGCGGCCGACGATCGAGGCGTTGGCCCGGCTCGGCGCCTCGTCGCGGCGGACGCCGCTCATCCAGGCGAGCTTGCCCTGCAGGGCCCGGTCGAGCTGGCCGACCTTCACCGACGAGCAGCAGTTCTCGGGATCGACCCGCCACAGCTCCTCGTCGTGGGGAGCCACCGTCATCACCCGCAGGTTGAGGCCATAAGCCCGCCTGACGGTCTCGACGGTCTCCAGGGTCTCCGGGAAGTGGTAGCCGGTGTCGATGAACACGACCTCGATCGACGGATCGACCTTGTGGGCGAGGTCGATCAGAAGGGCGTCGCCCATCGACGCGGTCATGCACAGGTAGGGGTGGAAGGTGTCGACCGCCCATCGGATGATCTTCGAGGCCGGAGCCCCCTCGAACCCCGCGTTGATATCGGCCAGCTCCTCGTCGGAGAAGCGGGGCGTCGAGGTGGGGACGAGGGAGACCGGCGTGGAGGACCCGGTGGTCTCGGTTTCGGAGGTCAACGTCACGTCGCGCACTCCGAGTCGCCCACCTCGGCGATGTAGGGGCCGGTCTCGCCGTAGTCGACGTAGAAGTCCGGATTGACGTCGGGGAGCGGGAACTCGTCGAGGTCCTTGAGGGTGGCGCCCACCGCCGCCGCCCCGCCGGAGCGGTCCAGCCAGCTGGTGAAGGTCTCGCCCGCCGAGCGCTCGTCGGCGAAGCGGCGGACCACCCGCACCGCCGCGGCGGCGGCGTTCTTGGCCGGCAGCCGCGTGGCCCGCTGACCGAACTCGATCTCGGCCTGGCCGACCCGCCCGCCGAGCAGCATCGTGTAGCCCGGCGCGGAGCGGCCGTGGGCCCGACGCTCGGCCCCGGAGAAGCCGATGTCGGAGATGTGGTGCTGCCCGCAGGAGTTGGTGCAGCCGGAGATGTTGACCCGTACACCGCCGAGGTCGGCCAGCCCGGCCTCCTCGAACTGGCGCCCGATCTCGGCGGCCAGTCCGCGGCTCTGGGTGACGGCGAGGTTGCAGGTGTCGGCGCCCGGGCAGGCGACCACGTCCCGGGCGAGCTCGGCGCCCGGCTCGGCCATCCCGATCGCATCGAGGCGCTCGAACAGGGTGGGGAGCTGCTCCTCCGTCAGTGCCCGGAAGACGAGGTTCTGGCGGTTGGTGACCCGCACCTCGGCGCTCAGCTCGCGCTGGAGGGCGGCCATGGCCCGGAACTGCTCGGTGGTGATGTCACCGAGGGGGGCGTAGGCGTAGGCCGAGACCGTCTCCTTGGCCGCGCCCCGGACCACGTTGGCGTCCTCCCAGCGGCCGTAGGGGCCGCTGCGGCGGACCATGACCGGCACGCCCTGGCCGATCGGGGTGGGGGAGACCGTGGTGGAGACCCCGGCCGGAGCGTCGCCGGTCTCGAGCACGGCGGCGGGGATGCCCCCGGGCCAGCTCGACGAGGCGACCAGGAACTTGCGCTCCTTGAGGATGCGCTCCTTGAGCTCCTCGGCGCCTCCCTCGAGCGTGTCGACCAGCCACTTGAGCCGGGCCCGGAGCTTGTTGTCGCGGTTGCCGTGGTTGGAGAAGACCCGCAGCACCGCCTCGAGGGTGGCCAGCAGGTCTTCCTTCGGCGTGAACTCCTCCAGGGCGATGGCGGGGTGGGGGTTGGCCCCGAGGCCACCGGCGATGAAGACCCGGAAGCCGGCCTCGACGGTGCCGTCGGCGGCCGGGCGGTTGACGGCGATGACGCCGCAGTCGTTGAACATCGCCTGGCCGCAGTCGGTCACGCAGCCGGAGAAGTTGATCTTGAACTTGCGGGGCAGGCGCTGGGCCAGGGGATGGCGCAGGAAGTGCTGGAAGGCGGCTTCCGCCCACGGCGTGATGTCGAGCACCTCGTAGGGGCAGGCGCCGGCCAGGTGGCAGCCCTGCACGTTGCGGACGGTGTCGCCGCACGCCTCCCGGGTGGTGAGGCCGACGGAGGTGAGGTCTCGCAGGAGGGCCGGGATGTTCTCGAGCTGGACGAAGTGGAACTGGACGTTCTGGCGGGTGGTGATGTGACCCCAACCCCGCGAGTACGTCTCGGCGATGTGGGCGAACATGTCCAGCTGGTCGGCGGACAGCTCGCCGTAGGGCATCTTCACCCGGACCATCTGGTTGTGGCCGCCCTGGCGCTGGCCGTAGATGCCGTTGTTCAGGCGGAAGACGCGGAAGACATCCTCGTCGAGATCACCGGCCAGGTAGCGGGCGAGAACGGCGTCGAACTTGGCGATGTCCGCCTTGGTCGCGTCGTCGGGTTGGACGGTTGCGGATGGCTTTGGGGCCTTGGGCGCCGTGCTGGGCCGGGCCAGAACGTCG
>DASXLH010000405.1:0-6549 GCA_036496335.1 Acidimicrobiales bacterium | reverse complement strand
CAGAACGTCGGGGCGTGGACGAACCTCGTCTTCGGGCTGGCTGCGGTCGTTGTCTCGACCTTCCTCGTCGGGCGCTCGTTCCGGTTCTTCGGTGTGCGCCGCGCCTCCCGGCGAGAACG
The DNA here is from genome assembly GCA_036496335.1 of Acidimicrobiales bacterium. Taxonomy (GTDB): domain Bacteria; phylum Actinomycetota; class Acidimicrobiia; order Acidimicrobiales; family CADCSY01; genus JAEKLB01. The sequence continues at coordinate 6,430 of DASXLH010000405.1, read as the reverse complement.
GCGAGAGCCGATACCCGTTCCCATACCGATGGTTCCCCTTCAGCCCGGTGTGCCCGCCGCGCCGGCCGAGCTCACGCTGACGCCGTCCGCCCCCGCCATCGACGACACGCCGACCTTGGTCGCGGCCGGGCCGGCCGTGCGGCCCGGAGGCGCCGGGGCCGGCGGCGGACTCGTCGCTTCCAACGTCTCCGTGCACTTCGGGGGGATCCTGGCCCTCGACTCGGTGAGCCTGACCGCGCCGGTGGGCCGCATCACCGGGCTGATCGGCCCCAACGGCGCCGGCAAGACGACCTTCTTCAACGTCAGCACCGGCGTCGTCCGCCCCAGCGGGGGGTCGGTGGTCTACGACGGCCGCACCATGTCGTCGCGCATCGGCACGGCCGGGCGGGCCCGGCTCGGCCTGGGCCGGACCTTCCAGCAGCCGCAGCTGTTCGAGTCGATGACGGTGGGTGAGATGTTGGCGCTGGGCCGGGAGGCCGGGCTGGCCGGCAGCGGTCCCTGGGCGCAGGTGCTCCCGAGCCGGGGCGACAACGCCGCGGTGCGCGACGCGGTCGCGTACGCCATCGAGGTCACGGAGATCGGTCCGCTGCTCGACGTGCCGGCCGGTGACCTGTCCACCGGCGAGAAGCGACTCGTGGAGCTGGCCCGGTGCCTGGCCGGGCCGTTCGACCTGCTCCTCCTCGACGAGCCGTCGGCCGGGCTCGACCGGTCTGAGACGAGCCGCATGTCCTCCGTCATCCGCCGGGTGGTGCGCGAGCACGGCATCGGGGTCCTGCTGGTGGAGCACGACATGGCCGTGGTCATGGAGCTGTGCGACCACGTGTACGTGCTCGACTTCGGGCGGATGATCTTCGACGGCACGCCGGACGACGTGAGGGCCAGCCCGATCGTGCGGTCGGCCTACCTCGGTACCGAGGTCCCGCTTCCTGCCTGACCGGGCGCCGGCTGATCCCCGATCGGCAACTCGTCACCGGTCGCGATCGATGCGGGCGGGGACGATCCTGCCCGTCGGCGGCGCAGGAGGCTGATGGCCATCGGCGCCACCGACACCGCCACGACCACCAGCAGCACCGGCGTCAGGTAGGTCTCGATGCCCGGGAAGCGCCTCCCCAGGCCGTAGCCGAGCAACGTCGCCAGGGCCGCCCAGAGCGCCGCACCGGCCACGTTCCAGGCGGTGAAGGTTCGGTACGGCATGCGGCCGATGCCGGCCAGCACCGGCGTGACCGTTCGCACCACGGGCACGAAGCGGGCCAGGAGCACCGCCCGGGGACCATGCTCCTGGAAGAATTCTTGTCCGGCCCGGAGGTGGGCCTGCTTGACGAAACGGGTGTCCGGCCGGCGGAGCAGGGAGGCGCCCGTCCGCCGCCCGATGGCGTAGCCGAACTGATCGCCGGCGACGGCGGCCACGAAGGCCACGAGCAGGAGGAAGCCGATGTTCGGGCGGCCGGTGATGCCCACCACCAGCCCGGCCGAGAACAGGAGGGAGTCGCCAGGCAGGAACAGGCCGACGAGCAGCCCGGACTCCGTGAACACGATCCCCGCCACGATGGCCAGGAAGACCACGGCGCCACGGTCGGCGATGCCGTGCATGTCCGGGTGCAGGATCCACGTGACGATCGAAGCGGTCAGCACGGCGGGCCCCCCGGGTCGTCGAGCCGGTGCCTGAGGACGGCCGGCTCGGTCCCGGCCACCTCGGTCAGCACGGGGCCCGAGCGTATCGGCTGTCGTCCCGAAACCAGAGGTTTCGGGACGAACTCGAGACGGCTTGCCGGCCTTTCGGCCGACTGACCCATATCTCCCGATCGACCGGCAGAGCCGGATCGATCGGTGATCAGGGGCTCCGGCGGAGCCTCCGCCCCCGAACCCCCGCCGTCCTTCATCCGATCGATCCGGCTTGGCCGGTCGATCGGGGCAGGTCCTTCAGTGCGGCCGCAGGCCGCTCCGACCAATTCGTCCCGAAACCTTCGGTTTCGGGACGAGATGTCAGTCGAGGATCCACGGGCTGACGTGGTCGTCGGCCGGGAGGTCGCCGTCGACGATGGCGAACACCTCGGCGCCGAGGAGCTCGACGTCGCCTTCGACCACCGTGGCGAAGGCGGTGTCGGCGGCGTCGCGACCGGTGGCGATGCGGATGAGCGACGAACGGGGGGCGAGGCGGGTGGAGTCGACGATGAGCCAGCCGTGCCCGTCCCACACCTCCGTCACGGCGTGGAAGTCCATGGGTGTGAGCCCGGGGGCGTAGACGGCGACCAACCGGGCGGGCACCCCGACCGCCCGGAGGAGGGCGATCGTCAGGTGGGCGAAGTCGCGGCACACACCCTTTCCCCCGAGGAGCGTGTCGATGGCGGTGTCCGTCGATCGGCTGGCCCCCGGTTCGTAGGAGAGGCGCTCGAAGACCCATTCCCCGATGGCGTTGGCCTTGGCCAGCGGGTCGGCCAGGTCGCCGAAGGTGGTCGCGGCCAGGCCGGCGAGCTGATCGGACGGGCAGTAGCGGCTCTGGCGCAGGGCGACGAGCTGCTCGAGCCCGAAGGCGGCCCTCTCCCTCTGCGGCCGGGGAGCACTGGAGGGCGCGTCCGGCGGCCATCTGCCGTCGGGGCCCACTGTCGCCGTGTACGTGACGTCGAGCCGTCCCGGGCCGGCGTCGACCAGCTGGATCCGACCGCCGTGCTCGGCCGCCACCGCCACCGGTTCGTCGCCGGCGGTGGCGCCGACGACGCGGAACCGCTCCTCGAGCACCGTGGCAGAGCCGGCGACGGCGACGTGCAGTGCCAACCGACTCGGGACGGCGAGCTCGAAGGAGAGCTCGCAGCCCACCTGTCTCGTCGCCGCCGGGTTGGACATGTCCCATCATGGGCCGCCGCCGAGGGGTTGGCGTACGGGCCCCCTGGCCAGGCGACGACCCGCCGATCCCGGTACGGTCACGCCCTGTGAGGGTCAGCGTCGATTCTGCCGTCTGCACCGGCCACGGCCGGTGCTATGTGCTCGCGCCGGAGGTGTTCCACGCCGACGACGACGGCTACTGCACCATCCCCGTGGCTGACGTCCCGGTGGCGCTCGAGGCCCAGGCGCTCAAGGGCCAGGCCAACTGCCCCGAAGGCGCCATCACCTGCACCTGACCCGCCGTCGGGCCTGTCAGAGGAACGTGGCTTGGACCGCCAGCTTGTCCGGCTTGCCCGAACCGAGCCACGGGATGCGGTTCTCGTCGTCCCACACCTCGATGCGGGTGGGCACTTTGAACGACGACACGTCCTTTCGCACCCGAGCCTGGAGGGCGGCGACGTCGATGGTCGAGCCGGGCGTGGGCACGAGCACGGCCGTGACCTCCTCCTCGAGCTCGGGGTGCGGGAGGCCGAAGACGAGGGCGTGCTCCACCTCGGGGTAGGACTCGAGGAGGACCTCGAGCTCGCGCGGTGAGACATTGGCGCCCTGCGACTTGATCATCTCGTAGAAGCGACCGACGAAGAAGGCCCGGTTCTCGAACAGGAACACGCGGTCGCCGGTGTGCAGCCACCCGTCGGCGTCGAAGGTCTCCTCCCGCTCCTTCTTGTAGTAGGCCTGGAGCGAGCCCCAGCCGCGGATCCAGAGCTCGCCGTCCTCGAGGTCGGAAACGTCCTCGCCCGTCTCCGGATCGACCACCTTGCGCTCGATCCCGTTCCACACACCGACCGTCTCGCTCATGCCACGGTGCCAGGGCGTGCCGGGGCGGGGCGAGCCGGCGACCGCCGCCGTCGAGGGATCGGCCAGTGAGAGCACGGCGGAGAAGTCGTGCTCGGCGAAGGACGGATGGACCCGCATCGACTGCACCAGCGACGGCCAGGCCATCACCGCCGTGCAGCCCTCCCGAGCGATGAGCTCGATCGCCTCGCCGGGCTCGAACCGGGGAACCACGCAGACCTTGGCGCCGGTCTGGAGGGCCAGGCCCAGGACGAGCGTGCCCCCGATCCAGAAGAACGGGAAGGCGCAGAAGATGGCCGCCCGCTCACCGAAGCCCGGGCCGGTGGCGGCCATGGCCTGGGGCGAGGTCGACCGGAGGATGGCGCCGTGGCTGTGGACCACGCCCTTGGGGAGCGCGCTGGATCCCGACGTGTAGGTCACCTGGGCCCAGTCGGCCGGGGCGAGCTCGGCCTCCACCCGGGCCAGGAGCTCGTCGGTGGGCCCCTCCGGGAGCTCGCCGTCGTCGAGGGGCACGGCCGTCGCCCAGGCCCGGTCGGTCGGGCCCGTCACCCACACCCGGCGGAGGTAGGGGAGCTCGGGGAGGAAGAGCTCCGGTCCGGGAGCGTCGGCCAGGCCCGGGACGGCCTCTTCGAGGAGGTCGTGCACGTCCTTGCCGAGCATGGTCGGCGGGGCCAGCAGCACGGCCACGTCGCCGATGCGGAGCACCGTCTGGAGCTCGGCCGGCTTGTAGATCGAGCTGAACGGCATGACCAGCGCACCGATCCGTAGCGCTGCCAGCCAGGTGACGACGAACTCGGTGGAGTACGTGAAATAGAGGCCGACGCGGGTGCCCTTCCCCACGCCCGCGGCCAGCATTCGCCTGGCCAGCTGGCGGGAGCGTTGCTCGGCCTCGGCGAAGGACAGGCGTTCGCTGGGCAGCACGATGAAGTCGTCGTCACCGAAGAGCTCGGCCGCCCGCCGCACGGCGGCGGCGAAGGTGGGTTGGTAGTCGAGCTCGGGCAGCGGTGGCCGCATGAAGTCCCCCCGGGAAGAGCCGATAATTGGGCTCGGTCAAACTACGCGGCCGGCGTGGGCGGTGCACACGACGCCTCCGGCCAGGGCCACCGGTGGGTCCTGCCGGCTCGAGGCGGCTCTGGCGGTGGCTCAGGCCCGGACGGTGCGGAAGAAGGCGCGGAGATCCTCGACGAAGAGATCGGGCACCTGCATGGCGGCGAAGTGACCGCCCCGCCGCGGCTCGCTCCAGTAGGTGACGTTGTAGCGGTGCTCCACCCAGCGGCGCGGCATCCGGGTGATCTCGCCGGGGAAGTTGGCGATGCCGGTGGGCACCCCGACGTAGGCGTGAGGGACGGTCTCCCGTCCGGCCCGGGCCATCTCCCAGTAGAGGCGGGCCGACGAGGTGGCCGTCCTCGTCACCCAGTAGGTGGTGACGTTGGCCAGCAGCCGATCGAGGGAGAACGCGGCCAGTACGTCGTCACCGGCGTCGGACCACGACCGGAACTTCTCGAGCAGCCAGGCGGCGAGGCCGACGGGGGAGTCGTCGAGGCCGTAGCCCACCGTCTGGGGCTTCGTGCGCTGGATCCCCGAGTAGCCCGCCTCGGCCTCGTTCCAGGACCGCATGCCTTCGATCGACGCCTGCTCCTCCGGCGCCAGCTCGGCAGTCCGCTCGCCGCTGGGGCGGGGCACGCTCACGAAGTTCAGGTGGAGGCCCGTCAGGCGGTCGGGCACGAGGTCGGCCACGTTCTGGCTGACGATCGAGCCCCAGTCGCCACCCTGCACGCCGTACCGGTCGTAGCCCAGTCCGGCCATCACCTCGGTGAAGGCCGAGGCGATGCGGCGAGGGTGCCAGCCGGGCTGGACGGTGGGGCCCGTGAAGCCGTAGCCCGGCAACGAGGGCGCCACCACGTCGAACGCGTCGGCCGGATCGTCCGGGTGGGTGAGGGGCGCCAGGGCATCGAGGAACTCGATGACCGAGCCGGGCCAGCCGTGGCTGAGCAGCAGGGGCATGGCGCCGGGATGGGGAGATCGGGCGTGCAGGACGTGGATCCTCTGGCCTTCGACCTCGGTGGCCACCGGGCCCCAGCCGTTGATCTCGGCCTCGACCGCACGCCAGTCGAAGTCGTTGCGCCAGTACGCGATCACCTCCTGGAGCCAGCCGAGCTCGGTGCCCTGGTCCCAGCCGATGCCCTCGATCTGGTTCGGCAGGCGGGCCCGGTCGAGGCGATCCCACAGGTCGGCCAGCACGGACTCGGCGACGGCCACCGGATCAGATCGGAAGTTCAGCACGGGGTCAGCCTGCCTCGGACGCGAAGCGGCCCGCCGGGTGTTCCGGCGGGCCACCTGCACACGGTTCGGGATGGGGTCAGGCCGGCAGGTCGAGGAAGCGGGCGAGGTTGCCCCGCATCACGGCCCGACGGTCGTCGTCGGACAGGCCCTGGAGCTGGCCCATGTACGCCATCGGATCGGGCAGGCCCTCGCCGTGGGGGAAGTCGGAGCCGAACACGATGGGCTTGGGCCCGGTGACCTCGAGGACCCGCTGGAGGTTCTCCTCCGGGAACGGCGCCACCACGACGTGGTCCTTGAACACCTCGGAGGGACGCCGGGTGAGCTTGGCCCAGGTGCCGCGCCGGCCCATGAGGAAGGCGTGGTCCATCTTGCGCAGGAGGTAGGGGAGCCACACCGTGCCCTGCTCCGACAGGAGCAGCTGCATGCCGGGGAAGCGCTCGAACCAGCCCTGCAGGATCGCCGCGCCGACGGT
>DASXLH010000404.1:0-7446 GCA_036496335.1 Acidimicrobiales bacterium | reverse complement strand
AGCGCCTGGCCGACTATGACCGCATGGCCGCCGTCACAGAGGACGAAGTCACCTATTCCTACTCCCAGGCTCGCGAGATCGTGCTCGACTGCTACTCCTCCTTCTCCCCCGAGCTGGGCGACATCGCCAAGCGCTTCTTCGACGAGAGCTGGATCGACGCGCCGGCCCGTCCGGGCAAGCGCCCGGGCGCCTTCTGCGCGTACACCGTGCCCAGCGTCCACCCCTACGTGTTCCTCAACTGGACCTCACGCCGGCGAGACGTCCTCACTCTGGCCCACGAGCTCGGCCACGGCCTGCACGCCTACCTGGCCCGTGGCCAGGGCGTGTTCCACCAGGGCACGCCGCTCACGCTGGCCGAGACCGCATCGGTGTTCGGTGAGACGGTCACCTTCGGGCGCCTGCTGGAGGCGACCGACGACCCTGCCGCCCGCCTCGCCCTGTTGGCCGAGAACATCGAGGGCGCCATCGCCACCGTGTTCCGCCAGACGGCGATGAACCGCTTCGAGGCCACCGCCCACACGGCCCGCCGGGACGAGGGCGAGCTCTCGGTCGAGCGCCTTGGCCAGCTCTGGTACGACAGCCAGCACGAGATGCTGGGCGACGCCGTCGAGCTGACCGACGGCTACCGGAGCTGGTGGTCCTACGTGCCTCACTTCATCGGCACCCCCGGCTACGTCTACGCCTATGCCTACGGGCAGCTCCTGGCCCTGTCGGTGTACCGCCGCTACGAGCAGCAGGGGTCCGACTTCGTGCCCCGCTACCTCCACCTCCTCGGTGCGGGTGGATCGATGTCGCCGGAGGACCTCGGCCGGATCGTCGGCTGTGACCTCGCCGACCCCGGCTTCTGGGACGGCGGTCTCGCCATCGTCGAGGCCCAGCTCGACGCCGCCGAAGCGGCCGTGTAGCTCGCATGCTGACGGCCGTGGTGGTGCACCGCGACCGAGCCGGCGCCTGCGTCGACACGGGGCGGGCGCTGCTGGCGCAGGGCGTCGACCGGCTGATCGTGGTCGACAACGGCTCCCCGGCCGGCGCCGTGGCCACGGTGCGGGCCGGTCTCCCGTCGGCCGAGGTCGTCGAGCTCGGCGTGAACGCCGGCTTCGGGCCGGGGGCCAACGCCGGGCTTCGGCATTGGCTCGACGGTGCCGAGGGCGAGTGGGTCCTGGTCGTTCCCCACGATGCGCAGCCCCAACCGGGCTGCGTGGCCACCCTGGTGACGGCCGCCGCCCAGCGCCCCCGGGCCGGCCTGGCCTGCGCCGAGTACGGCGAGGGGGAGCTGAACCTGCGTCCGATGGTCAACCGCTTCGCCGGCGGTATCTTCGGCCCGAGCGAGCGCCTCCCCGGCTGGGAGGCGTGTGACTACCCCCACGGCACCATGCTCCTGGCCCGCCGGGAGTGCCTGGAGGAGATCGGGCTCTTCGACGAGCGGTACTTCGCCTACTGCGAGGAGACCGACTTGGGGATCCGGGCGGCGGCAGCCGGTTGGGAGATCGGCATCGTCTGGGGCGCAGTCGTGCACAACCCGGGGATGGGCTCCGGACGGGGCGTGCCCGAGTACCTCATGCTGCGCAACAGCCTCCACCTCGTTCGGTGGCACTTCGGCCGGGCCCCGGCCGCGGCCCAGTGGCTGGCAGCCGGCTGGATCACCGTCCGGGCCAGCCTCGGCGGCCGCCAGCCCTTGTTCTGGCACCGAAGGGGCCGGTTCCTGGCCCTGCGCGACTACGCCCTCGCCCGCACGGGCCCGCCCCCCGTCTCACTCACCGAGGGGTAAGGCGAGCGCCGCTCAGCGCTCGATCATCCGCATCTGGGCCTCGTTGTGGTGCTCGCCGGCGGCCGGCGTCATGGCGGTCAGCCGCTCGATCTGCTCCGGGGTCAGCACCAGGCCGTCGGCGGCGGCGTTCTCTTCGATGCGAGCGACCCGCTTGGTGCCGGGGATTGGGGCCACGTCGTCGCCCCGGGTCAGCAGCCACGCGAGAGCGACCTGGGCCGGGGTGGCGCCGCTCTCGGCGGCGATCGCCTCGACATCGGCGACCAGGCGCAGGTTGTGGTCGAAGTTCTCGCCCGAGAAACGCGGGTTGTCCCTGCGCATGTCGTTCTCGTCGAACTGATCGGTGGAGCGGACCGCACCCGTGAGGAACCCACGGCCGAGCGGGGAGTAGGCCACGAACCCGATCCCGAGGGCCCGCAGGGTCGGCAGCACGCGCTGCTCCGGATCCCGCGTCCAGAGGGAGTACTCCGACTGCAGGGCGGTGACCGAGTGCACGGCGTGGGCCCGCCGGATCGTGTCGGCCCCGGCCTCCGACAGGCCGATGTGGCGGATCTTGCCGGCCGCGACGAGCTCGGCGAGGGCGCCGACGGTCTCCTCGATCGGGGTGTTCGGATCGACCCGGTGCTGGTAGTAGAGGTCGATGTGGTCGGTGCCGAGGCGCTGCAACGAGCCCTCGACGGCGACACGGATGTTCGTCGGAGTGCTGTCGAGGTGGCCCGGGCCGCCGCCGGCGTGCGAGATCATCCCGAACTTGGTCGCCAGCACCACCTCGTCCCGCCGGCCCTTCACGGCCCGCCCGACCAGCTCCTCGTTGCGGAAGGGGCCGTAGACCTCGGCCGTGTCGATGAGGGTCACCCCCAGATCCAGCGCCCGATGGATGGTGCGGATCGACTCGGCATCGTCGGAGCCGGCGCCGCTGTAGACGCCCGACATCCCCATCGCACCGAGGCCGATGCGGCCGACGTCGAGGTCGCCGAGGGTGATGTGGTCCATGGCCATGGCTCCGTTCGTTCGGCGGGCGGCGACGTGGGTGTCGACCGGCCGTGTGGCCTCCTGATCGAGGCCTTCTGGGACATCATGGGGTCCGAGTCGGCGGGCGAGCACCGGGGGATCCCATGGCGAGGACGATCGAAGAGGTGCGGGACGCGATCGAGGCGGCCAACGACCTGAACTACAGCGGGCCGCACGACGGCATCGTCCCGTTCCTGGCGGCCCAGGTCGAGACGGTCCACGAGCCCCCCTTCCCCAACGACCGGGTGGTGGCGGGGTCGGTCCTGGCCGCCTTCCTGCCCATCGAGCGGGAGATGATGGATGCGGCGATGCCCGACCGCCGCATCGACGCCACCTTCACCGTGCGAGGTGACGACGAGATCGTCATGCAGGGGACCCTCTCCGGCACCTTCGTGCACGACGGGAGCCGGCTCGAGAAGCCGGTCCACGTCGTGTGGACGTTGGTCGACGGCGAGATCGTGCGGTTCTGCGTGGTCGTCGACCCGAACGAGGGGATGGACGGCTACCGCCGGCAGGGTGAAGCCTTCAACTCGCCGACGGTCAAGCCCATCTACGACCGGATGATCGCGGCGATGCAGCTGGACGCACCGGACGCCAGCGCCGGTTGAGCCACGGCGCTACCAGCGACGGGCGATCCACTCGTCGAGGTGCGGTCGCTCGGTGCCGATCGTGGTGTCCTCGCCGTGGCCGGGCAGCACGAGCGTCTCCTTCGGCAGCGTGAAGAGCCGCCGGTCGATCTGCTCGATGATCTGGTCGAAGGCCGTGTCGCTGCCGAAGGTGTTGCCGGGACCGCCGGGGAAGAGCGTGTCGCCGGAGAACAGGATCGGGCTGCCCTCGAGCAGGAAGCACATGGACCCCGGGGTGTGCCCGGGGGTGTGGATGGTGGACAGCCGGAGCCGCCCGACCTCGATCACGCTGTCGTCCAGGAGGATGTCGTCGTACGAGGGCAGCATGGCGGCGTCGTCGGCGGTGACGGCCACCCGGTACCCGGCGTCGCGCACCTGGGGCACCGCTTGGATGTGGTCGGCGTGGCCGTGGGTCTCGAGCACCCGCCTGACCCCGAGGTCGCGACACAGCTCCAGCAGGAGCTCGTGCTCGTTGGCGGCGTCGAGCAGCACCGCGTCGCCCGTCTCCCGGCAGCGCAGGATGAAGACGTTGTTGTCGTAGGGACCCACCACGACCTTGTGGATCTCAGCCTGCGTGTCCTGCCAATGGAGGGTCATGGGTTCGGTCTAGTAAACAGACCCGGTCCGCATCCAGCCGCCAGCAGGGGGATCCAGGTGAACTTCGCCTACTCCGAGGAGCAGGAAGAGCTCCGTCGCACCGTCCGGGCCTTCCTCGACCAGAAGTCCCCGGAGACCGAGGTGCGCCGCCTCATGGAGACCGACGACGGGCTCGACCCGGCCGTCTGGTCCCAGATGGCCGAGCAGCTCGGCCTCCAGGGCCTGCACATCCCCGAGGAGTTCGGCGGGTCCGGCTTCAGCTACGTGGAGCTGTGCATCGTCCTCGAGGAGATGGGCCGACGCCTCCTGGTGGCGCCGTTCTTCTCGTCCGTGGTGCTGGCCGCCAACACCCTCCTCGAGTCGGGTGACGACGCCGCCAAGAAGGAGCTCCTGCCCGGCATCGCCTCCGGCGAGACCTTCGCCACGCTGGCCCTCACCGAAGACAACGGCCGGTGGGACGAGGGCGGCATCACCCTGCGGGCCACCCAGTCGGGCGGAGGCTGGACCCTGACCGGAGCCAAGAGCTTCGTCATCGACGGCGCGCTCGCCGATCTGATCCTGGTGGCCGCCCGCACGGACGCCGGCGTGAGCATCTTCGCCGTCCAGGGCGACGCCCCCGGGCTCACCCGGACCCGGCTGGCCACCATGGACCTCACCCGCAAGCAGGCCAAGCTCGAGCTCGCCGACACCCCGGCCCGCCTGATCGGGACCGACGGCGGCGGCTGGGCCGTGCTCGAGACCGTGCTCGACCTCGTGAACGTGGCATTGGTCAACGAGTCGGTGGGCGGTGCCCAGGAGGTCCTCGAGACCGCCGTCCAGTACGCCAAGGACCGGGTGCAGTTCGGCCGGCCGATCGGCTCCTTCCAGGCCATCAAGCACAAGTGCGCCGACATGCTCCTCGAGGTCGAGTCGTCGAAGTCGGCGGCCTACTACGCCGCCTCGGCCGCGGCCGAGCGCACCGACGAGCTGCCCACCACCGCCTGCCTGGCCAAGTCCTACGTCGGTGAGGCCTACTTCCATGCCGCCGCCGAGAACATCCAGATCCATGGCGGCATCGGCTTCACCTGGGAGCACTCGGCCCACCTCTACTTCAAGCGGGCCAAGTCCTCCGAGCTGCTCTTCGGCGACCCGGCCTACCACCGGGAGATGCTGGCCCAGCGCCTCGGTCTCTGAGCTCGGGGCCGTCTGCACCGGGTCTCCCGACCGCCGGTCCACGCCCACTGTCTCGTAGCTTGCAGGCGTGCTCCTGCCCATCGTCCTCGTGGCGCTGGCCGCCGTCGGGGTCTTCGTGATCGCCGCGGTCGTGGTCGGCCGGGAGGTGGTCCGCCTCGACAACGAGGCGCCGCGTCCGGTGTTCGACCTCGACGAGGCAGTGGCGTGGGTGGCCGAGCGTCTCTCGGAGGACGTCACCGCCGCGCTCAGCCCCGACGACGTGGGCCAGATCCTCGAGTGGTCGCTCGAGTGCCTCGCCACCGCCCAGCCCGACCTGACCTCGCCGGGGGGCGAGTCGGTGGTCGAGGACGAGGACGCGGTGGCCTTCGTCCTGGCCCGGGCGTCGGCCGCGAAGCGTGACTGGACGGGCGCGCAGGTGGGTGAGGTCCTGGCTCAGCAAACCGCGTATCTGGAGGTGATCGGCGCGGTACGCTCGCTCTCACCAGAGAGAGGAGGTGGTCCAGCTGAAGATTCACTGTAGGACCCTGGAGGTGGTTGGCCGCTAGTTCGGCCCGCCGGACCACCTGGCGAGTACCCGCCAACCACCCTCGAGGACCAGCGGCTGAGACCGGTCCGCTCAGCACACCAAACGCCCCTCGGGACAACCGGTAAGCAATCGAGGAGAGCGGGAGCGCCCACGCGGTGCTCCCGCTCTTCGCGTCCCTTTGTCGTCCCGTCCTAGGGTGCGGGCGATGACTCGACCCAAGCAGTTCGAGGACCGCCGCTTCGTCGGCGACAAGCGCAACCAGGTCGTCCACGACCTCGACGCCATCACGGACGACTGCCACCTCCCCGATCTCCTGGCCGCCGAGACGTACGTGTCGTTCGGTCCCGACACCCTGGTCGAGGCCTCGAACCGGTCGTACAAGCCCTGTCGGCACTGCGCCGTCTCGGCCTGACGGCAGGGCTCCAACCCGCGGTCGTCGGTCAGGGGTCGAGCCTCAGCGGATGACGGCCTCCCGCAGCCGCGCCACCACGGCGGCGTCGCCGAAGACCTCCAGCCCGTCGAGCGGCAGCCGTCCCCACAGCCACAGGTAGAGGTCACCGGCCGGGCCTCGGACGGCGGCGTCGCCTTTGGCGTGGCCGGTCTCGACGGTCAGGCCGTCGGGACCGAGCGACACCAGCCACTCACCGTCGATGTCGGTGGCGTGGAGGTGCACGGTGGAGGGCCCGTCCGCCGAACCCGACCAGCCGGCCCGGGAGAGGTCGAGCAGCTCGCCGACGCCGTCGACGGCCCGGTCGGCCGGAACCGGGGCGACGGTGACGCCGGCGGCCTGCTGCACGTCCACGCGGTGCACCGTGGTCTCGTGGCCGGCCCGGCGCAGCCAGAAGGCGGCGACGCCCTCGGGGTCGGTCATGGTCCACGTGGGGGTGGCCGGGTCGGCGGTCCGCATGGCCTCGACCAGGCCGGCGAGGGCCGCCGGGTAGCGGTCGAGGGCTTCGTCGACGGCGCCAGGAGGGGGCAGGGCGTCGTCACGCCGGAACGGCGTCTCCACCGTGCCGGCCAGTCCGACGACCGTCCGGGCGTGCACGAAGGCGAGGTGGCGGACGAGGCGACGCACGTCGAAGCCCTCGCAGGCCGGGACCTGGGCGTCAGGAGCCAACCGGGCCGCCTCGATCAGGAGGCCGCCCTCACCTTCCACGATCGATGACCAGTCCACGCCCCGGACGCTAGCGAGCGCCGCGCCGGCTATGACGCGGGGGTTGGCGGCCCCGGTGACTACCCTGACCGGCCGGATGGCTGAGGACGTGGGGGAATCGGCCGAGCGCGACGGCGCGGGTGGGGAGGGCGCCGGGGTTGAACCCGCTCGAGCCGTCTCCGGCGCGGTCCGCTTCCGCTCCGGTGACACCGTTCTCGCCGGCCACCTGGCCCGACCGGCGTCGGCGAACGTCGCTCCGGGACGTCCGGGCCTGGTCCTGTGCCACGGCTTCCCCAGCGGACCGAAGTCGGCGGCATCGTCCGGCCAGACCTATCCCGAGCTGGCCGAGCGCCTGGCCGACGAGGCGGGCTGGGTGGTGCTCAGCTTCGACTTCCGTGGCACGGGCGAGTCGGGGGGCGACTTCTCCCTCGGCGCCTGGCTCGCCGATCTGCGAGCCGCCGTCGACCATCTGCTGGCGACCGGCGACGCCGGCGGTGTCTGGCTGTGCGGGTCGAGCACGGGCGGCTCGCTCGCCATCTGCGCCGCCGCCGAGGACGAACGGGTCCGGGGCGTCGCCACCCTGTCGGCCCGGGCC
>DASXLH010000403.1:0-3510 GCA_036496335.1 Acidimicrobiales bacterium | reverse complement strand
CGCTACGTCGACGACGAGCTCGTCCATCTGTGGGACAACGGTGATGTCGCGGCGGTGGTGTTCCACGGCTCGTTCGGCGAGTCCTGCCACCGGGTGCGGGCCCGCGTCCCGAAGGTGAAGCTCTGGCTGTGGGTCGACGACGGCACCGGCCCGTGCCCTTCCTGGGCGGTGCCGTACGAGTCGGCGGCGGCGACGCCCTGGACCGGCCGCTTCGTGCCGACTTGGGGTCGCAGCCCTGACGACCTCTACCTCGTCTACACCGGAGGGACGACCGGGCTGCCGAAGGGCGTGATGTGGCGCCAGGAGGACCTGTTCCTGGTCGGGAACCGCACCGCCAAGCTCCGCTATCCGGTCGATGCCGGCTACGACGTGGTGGCGTCGATGCTCACCGACCCGGGCCCGGTGCACGTGCCCGTGCCGCCCCTCATGCATGCGACGGGATCGATCACCAGCTTCGCGGTGTGGGGGTCCGGCGGTTCCGTCGCCCTGCTCCCCGGCCGAAGCTTCGAGGCCACGGAGCTCTTCGACACGATCGTCGCCGAACGTGCCGCGTCGGTCGTGATCGTGGGCGACGTCCACGGCAAGCCCATGCTGGAGGCACTCGAAGCCGCCCCGGGCCGGTGGGACCTGTCCAGCGTCCGAGTGCTCTCGTCGACCGGGGCGATGTGGTCGGCGCCGATCAAGGAGCGGCTGTCGGCGCACCTGCCGCGGGCGATCCTGGTCGACACGCTCGGTTCGAGCGAGGCGCCGGGGATCGCGTCGTCGGTGACCCGTGCCGGTGAGGCCGGCTCCACGGCCAGGTTCTCGATCACCGACGACACGCGGGTGCTCACCGAGGATGGGCGGTGGGTCGAGCCGGGCTCGGGTGAGCGGGGCCTGCTGGCCCGTCGTGGGGCCACGTCGCTCGGCTACTACAAGGATCCCGAGAAGACCGCCACCACAGTGCGCATGGTGGAAGGCCAACGCTGGATGGTGCCCGGCGACTGGGCCACGGTGGAGGCCGACGGCGCCATCACCCTGCTCGGGAGGGGCTCGGGCACGATCAACACCGGGGGCGAGAAGGTCTTCCCCGAGGAGGTGGAAGAGGCCCTCAAGGCCAACCTCGTCGTCCGCGACGTGGTGGTGGTGGGCGTCCCGGACGAGCGCTTCGGCGAGACGGTCTGCGCCATCGTCGAGCTCGAGCCCGGGACCAGCACGACGCTCGAGGAGCTGCGCGCCACCTGTCGGGAGCGGATCGCCGCCTACAAGGCCCCTCGCCGGCTGCTCGTGGTGGCGTCCATCGAGCGCCAGGCCAACGGCAAGGTCGACCGTGCCGCCTGGCAGGAGCGCGCCGCCGTCACCACCGACTGACTCCGCCGGATCGGCGGGGTCATCGGACGTCGAGCAGGACCCCGTCCGCGACGTCGACCGTGCGGTCGATGACGTCCTCGGTCTCGAGCGTGTCGAGGAGCTCGACGTCGTCCGAGACGGCCAGGGTCCGATGCCCTTCGTCGGTGCGGGCGAACACCCACGCCCGTTCGACCTTGCCGGCCCGGTCGTGCATGACGGTGTAGGTCTCGAGCGTCGCCTCGCCCTCGTGGTGTGGGGCCGCACGACGTCGGGGGACGGTGGCATCGAGGGTCTTCTGGACCGATTGCCATCTGGTGCCGCTCGCCGGCGGTCGGGCTGACCAGATCCCGACGGCGTGCTTGGTGAGGAAGCCGCCGTTGGCGGAGACGAGACCGTAGGCGTCGGGCTCGCCCCGCAGGACCGTCGCCATCGTCGCCAACGAGTGCAGCACGTAGGCGTTCCAGGGCCCGCCGGCGAAGGTGAGGCCGCCCGTGACGGAGAGGTCGCGGTCGAGCGAGAGGCCCAGCGCCTCCGCCGCCACCTCCACCGCGGACGGGAAGCACGAGTAGAGGTCGATGTGGGCGAGGTCGTCGACGCCGATCCCGGCCAGCTCGAGGGCGGTCTGTCCGGCCAGTGCGATCGCCGGCGAAGTGGACAGGTCGTGGCGCTCGGACAGGTAGGGCACGTCGTTGCCCTCGCCCGCCCCGTGGAGGAACACCCATCGGTCCTGGGGCACACCCAGCCCCTCGGCCGTCTCGGCGGAGCACAGGAGCAGGGCAGCAGCCTGGTCGACGCTGCTGTTCGAGTTCATGAGCTTCGGATAGGGGAAGCCCACCAGGCGGTTGTCCGGCCCGGGCGTGCGGATCGCCTCGGCGCTCACCGGTGTGCGAATGGCGGCGTACTCGTTGCCGGCGGCGATCTCGCTGAGACGGGCCCACAGCCGACTGGCGATGCGGAGCTGCTCCGCGAGGCTGCGCTGGTGCCGTGCCCGGAGCGCCTGTTCGAACATCGGGTAGGCCTGCACGGGATCCGTGAAGCCGAGCCGCGCCTCGTCGTCGCTGGCCATCCGAAGCGGCTCGCCGAAGAGCTCCGACGGCACGACGTCCCGGGCCTGGTCGACCCAGGGCGACGATTCCCCCCGGCGCTTGATGCGGCTCCGCGTCCGCCAGCACTCACCGCCGCAGATGGCGACGACGTCGAACCGGCCCGCGGCGATGTCGTCGCAGGCCCGGTCGACGAGGAGCTGGGGGGTGTGCCCGCCCTGGGTCGTGTACACGGTGTGGGCGTCGGCCACCCTCAGACCCTCGGCGATCAGCCGCCCGGGGTCCGGGTAGCCGCGGGAGAGCAGGCTCACGACCCGGACCGATCCGATGGCGTCGAGCAGCCGCCCACCGCTGTCGGCGGCGGCACGACGCACGGCCTCGGTGAGCATGTCGGCAGGGTCCGGCGCGTCGCCGTCGCGATGGTTGATCTGTCCGACGCCGACCAGGACCGGTTGCCGGCGGTCGATCACCGGCCTACTTCCCGGTCCAGACCGGTGGCCGCTTCTCCACGAAGGCGCGCGGCCCTTCCTTGTAGTCGTCGCTGGCCAGCAGCTCCCGGATGGCCGAGCGGCCCTCCTTGAAGGTCTCGTCGAAGGTCCGGTCGGCGACGTCCCGCAGGATGCGGGCGGTGTGGCGCACCGCCAAGGGGGCGTTGGCGTTGAGCTTGCCGGCGAGCTTCAGCGCCGCTTCGAGAGCGCCGCCCGGCTCGGTCAGCTCGCACACCATGCCGAGGTCGTAGGCCCGTTGACCGTCGATCGGGTCGCCGGTCAGCAGCATGTGCGCCGCCATCTGGGGTGGCAGGACCCGGGGCAGGCGAGCCAACCCGCCGGCGGCGGCGACCAACGACCGCTTGACCTCCGGGAGGCCGAACTTCGCCGTCGTCGACGCGACGATCAGGTCGCAGGCCAACGCCAGCTCGCAACCGCCGGCCAGGGCCGGTCCCTCGACGGCGGCGATGACCGGCTTCGTCCGGGGCAGGAGGACGAAGCCGCCGAAGTTGCCACGCTTGGTGAACAGCTCCTTGTCCCGGCCGGCCGACAGGACCTTGAGGTCGGCGCCGGCCGAGAACATGCCCGCCGCTCCGGTGAGGATCGCCGCCCAGATCTGGTCGTCGGCCTCGACCCGGTCGATGGCGGCC
>DASXLH010000402.1:0-1986 GCA_036496335.1 Acidimicrobiales bacterium | reverse complement strand
AGCCCCGATGTCTCTCCGCTTCGTCACCACACCGCTCGTCGAGCTCGACGATGACGTCCTCGTCGTTCGCGCTCAGGGTGGTGACTGCCAGGCCCAGACCGTGCTCCTCGAGCGCTACCGGCGCCTGGTGCGGGCCAAGGGGCGTGGGTTCTTCCTCGTGGGGGGCGACGCCGAGGACGTGCAGCAGGAGGCGCTGATCGGCCTCTACAAGGCGATCCGTGACTACCAGGTCGACCGCCAGGCGTCCTTCCGAGCCTTCGCCGAGCTCTGCATCACCCGCCAGATCATCACGGCGATCAAGACGGCGACCCGCCAGAAGCACCAGCCCCTCAACCGCTACGTCTCGATCTCGGCCGGCCGGCCGGACGACGAGGGCGGGGAGCGCACCGTCGAGGACCTGATCGACGTGCGGGCGGTGACCGACCCGGCCGACCTGGTCGTGTCCTACGAGCGGGTCGACTCGATGCGGGCGGCGATGGCCGACATGCTCTCCGGCCTCGAGGTCGAGGTCCTGCAGCTCTACGTCGACGGCAAGAGCTACCAGGAGATCAGCGAGATGCTCGGCCGCCACGTGAAGTCCGTCGACAACGCCCTGCAGCGCATCAAGCGCAAGCTCGATCAGCACCTCCAGGACGAAGAGGAGCTCGAGCGCTGCTGCTAGCGAGTCTCGCCGGCACGCATCGCCGTCCCGGTGAGGCGTCGAGCCCGAGGTCGGAGTCGAACCGACGACCTGCCGCTTACAAGGCGGCTGCTCTGACCGGCTGAGCTACTCGGGCGATCGCCCCATCTTCGCTCACCCGCCACCACGGCGAGACCCCCCGGCCGCGGCGCGGGTGCAGCCTCCGTCCCATCAACCCGTCGCCCGGTGCCGTCTGGCACGCTGACCACGATGGCCTTGAGCGAGCGGGACAAGCGGGTCCTCGACCTCGAACGGGGGTGGTGGCAGACCTCCCGGACGAAGGAGGCCGCCATCCGCGAGCGCCTGGGCCTGTCCACCACCCGCTACTACGAGATCCTCGCCGCGCTCTCAACCTCACCCGACGCCCGGGCCTACGATCCTCTGGTGGTCCATCGAGTCCGGCGCCTCCGCGCCCAACGGCGCCGAGCCCGCTACGAGGGCCGGTCGGCGGGTGGCGGCCCCGCCACGAGGTGAGCACGCACGGCCAGCACATGGCGCCCGACGGTCCGCAGGGCCGGTCCGGCACGGGCGCGGTGGCGAGAGGGGTGGTCCTCATCGTCGTGGGGGTCGTCCTCGCCGTCCTGCTGCTGCGCGCCACCGACAGCAGCGAGCCGTTCCAGACCACCTCCAGCGGCCCGAGCAGTCCGGCCGGCGGGACGAGCACGTCGACCACCCAGCACACCGGTGCCGCCGCCGGCGGCTCGACGACCACGGCGGTTCCGGCCAAGGCCCACGACCCGGCCCAGGTCACGGTCCTGGTGGCCAACGGCTCGGGTGTCAGCGGGGCGGCCGGGAAGGTCGCCACCACGCTCAAGGGCTCCAACTACGTCACCTTGCCGTCGGTCAACACCACCTCGCCGGCCAGCGCCAGCGTCGTCTACTACGTCCCCGGCTACGAGGCCGATGCCAAGGCCGTCGCCGCTCTCCTCAAGCCGGTCCCCGGGACGGCCGCCATGCCCACCCCGCCGCCGGTGGCCAACCTCCAGAACGCCAACGTCGTGGTTGTGGTCGCCGCCGACCTGGCCAAGTGAGCGCCCCGTCCCGGGGCGGCTGAGCACCGGCGGCCGTGCCCGCGACGCCGCCGATCGGGGCTGACCCGCTCGACGGGCTTCGTCGGGACCCCGGCCACGCCGTCGTGCTGACCGACTTCGACGGCACCCTGTCGCCGCTGGTCGACGACCCGGCGGCGGCGGTGCCGGCGCCCGGGGCGGTCGATGCGCTCGTGTCGCTCGCCGGCCGCTATGCCCTGGTCGGGGTCGTATCGGGCCGGCCCCTCTCGTTCCTCCGATCGCGTCTGGATGTGGATC
>DASXLH010000401.1:0-4596 GCA_036496335.1 Acidimicrobiales bacterium | reverse complement strand
ACCACCTCGATGCGCGTTGGGCGACATGCAGACACCATCCTTCGTAACCTCGGAACGATGCGAGTCGCCGCCGAGATGACCGAGCGAGCGATCCCGTCGTGACCTCCTCCGCCACCTTCATCCAGTGGTGCGAGAGCCAGGTCAACACCACCGAGGATCCGCCGGGGAGCAACAAGACGCCCTACGCGGCGTTGGCTCATCTCCCCGACGGTCAGTTCTGGTGCCATACGTTCCTCGTCGCCGGAGCCATGGTGACGGGCCTTCCCCTCCCCAGCGGCGTGGCCGTGGCCGGCACCAAGTTCGCCTTCGACCACTGGACCCAGGCCGGGAAGGCGGGCACCGAACCGCGGATCGGCGCGTGGGGCTACATCCACTTCCCGGAGTGCGATGATCCCGGCATCTGCCACGTCGAGGTGCTCGTGGCGTCGAACCCGGACGGCTCCTGGAAGACGATCGGGGGGAACACCAGCTTCGACGGCATCCCGGCGTCCCAGGACCACGGTGGGGCCGTCGCCGCCAAGACCCGCGCCAGCCACCTGTTCGTCGGCTTCGGCTACCCCGACTACGAGGTCGTTTCCACCTCCACCGCCAACCCCGAGGATGAGCCCATGCAGTTCGTCGCGCCCTGCCTCTGGATGCCCGCCAACGCCAACGGCACCGAGCCGTACTTCGTCATCAACCGGGGGGACACCGATCACGACTTCCTGGTCGCCAGCGTCGACGGCGCACCCTTCACGCCCCCCTGGGTCAATGGGTTCAACGCCCCTGCCTCGGCGCTGTTCCAGTACGAGGACCTCGTCGTGCTGGGGGCGTTCTCGCGTCGGGTCCGTGCCACGAGCGGCCCCGTCCAGGGACCGCTCGTGTACCCCGACCACGTGGCCGTCGCCTGCGAGGGTGGCGGCGTCTACCGCATCGCCCAGCGGGCGCCATAGATCCTGGCTTGACTGTGGCGATGGGCCTGAGGGTGGTCGGGGCGGGACTGGGGCGAACGGGCACGTCGTCGCTGAAGGCGGCCTTGGAGAAGCTGCTCGGCGGACGCTGCTACCACATGACCGAGGTCTTCCAGCACCCTGATCACACAGGCCTCTGGACCGCCGCCGCGCATGGCGACGTCGCCGCCGCGGTCCAGGCCACCGACGGCTACGTCGCCGCCGTCGACTGGCCTGCCGCCGCCTTCTGGGAGGGCCTCGCCGCCGCCAACCCGGAAGCCGTCATCCTCCTGTCCACTCGTCCGACGCCCGAGGAGTGGTGGACCAGCGCCAGCCAGACGATCTTCGTGAACCTGGCGGAGCCAGCCGAGGTGTGGAAGGCCGAACGTCCCGAGCAGGCGGACTGGCGGGACATGTGGGACGCCCTGGCCGGCGAGACCTTCACGCCGAACTACCTCGACCCGTCGGCCGCCATGGCCCGCTACGAGGAGCACAACGCCGAGGTGCGGGCCAAGGCCGATCCGGCCCGACTCGTCGACTGGCGCGCCGCCGACGGGTGGGCGCCCTTGTGCGAAGCCCTCGATGTGCCCGTGCCGGCCGAGCCGTTCCCCCGTCTGAACACGAGCGACGACTGGCTCAGGAGGCGACCGTGAACGTCGGCGCCGGAGCGTCCGGCGGCCAGCGGCGCGAGCTCCCCAGCTGACAGGGCCCTGAGAGGGCCTTGGTTTCGTCCGTCACGGCGCAACCAGCGGTGCCGGATGCACCCAGTACAAGCGGCGGAATGTGCGAGAACGCCCGAGAGAATGAAACCGGCGATTCCCCCCAGGGTCAGCCGTTCGGCCCCCGGCTCCGGTCGGGGGCCGTTGTCTGTCCCGGATACCTCGGCGGGTCGACGGGCTCGACCCCGGCCTACGACCCGAGCCGATAGGTGCAGACCTGCACACCAGTGCCGGTGGCGACGGACTTCACGAGGCTCCACGGCCTGGTGGCGCCGTCATCGGGGAAGATGCGCTTGCCGCCGCCGAGCAGGATCGGCTCGATCATCAGGTTGAGCTCGTCCACGAGGTCCTCGGCGAGCAGGCCCCGCACGAGGCTGGCGCTCCCCCAGATCAGGAGGTCGCCACCGTCCCGGGCCCGCAAGGCGGCGATGTCACCGATGGCATCTTCGGCCGACAGCAACGTCGTGTTCCAGGTGAGGTCGTCCTGGGTCAGGGTCCGCGACGCCACGTACTTCTTGGCGGCGTTCATCTGATCGGCGTAGGGGTCGCCGGCCCGTTCGGGCCAGGCCGCCGCCATCCCCTGCCACGTCCGGCGGCCGTACAGCAGGGCCTCGACCGTGTTCATCGCCTCACCGATCGCCGCCCCCATCACCTCGGGGTCGAAATATGGGATCGACCAGCCGCCCTGGGTGAAGCCCCCGTCGGTGTCCTCCTCGGGGCCTCCCGGCGCCTGTACCACCCCGTCCAGGCTCATGAACTCGCTCACCACGACCCGCATGCCGTACCTCCGTCGTCGTCCGATCGCCTCGACGCGACAGCCTCGCGGATCGGCCGCCCGGCATCGACAGCGACGAGCCCGACCCCCGACCTCGGACCCCGTCCGCCCCAAGATGTCCCATCCCCCGATCCAGTCCCGACGATGAAGGAGCCTCCGTGACTGACGTTTCGACGCGACCGACCGAGCACCCCGCGGTCACCACCATCCGAGCCAGGCGGGCGGCGGACGTCCAGCTCCGGATCGCCGACTCGATCACGGCCTTCGCCGGCTCGATGCGCTTCGTCTACATCCATGCGGTGGCCTTCGTGATCTGGATGGTCGTCTTCGAGAGGAGCCCCTGGCCGACGCTGACCCTCGTCGTGTCACTCGAGGCGATCTTCCTGTCGACGTTCGTCATGATCGGCCAGAACCGCCAGGCCGACTTCGCCCAACGCAAGGCGAACCACGACTTCAACGAGCAGGAGGCTGAGCTCCACCTCAACACCCAACTGACGCAAGCCATCCACCAGATGTCGGTGGCGATGCACGCCAAGATCGTCGACGAAGCCTGATCTCGGGACGGCACCGACACGGGAGAGGCATGTCGGTCGTGGAAATCAACCGGCTGTTCATCTGCCGTTCAGCCGCGCAGCAAGGACCAGCCATCTGGACTCCCTACCGTCGCCGGATGACCGCATCGGTCCACGCCAACCCGACCGCCCGAAGCGGGGCACGGCGGCCCGACCCGGCGCCAGGGCCGGAAGGCGACCTCCAGTCCGGTCGTGCGTCGTCCGGATCAGGAGCCGGGGCCCACGCGAACTCGATGGTGCTCGAAGAGGTCGACGGCGTGCTGATCGTCTCACCCCCCGCTCCGATCACCCCGGGCGGGCTCTCGTCCATGACCGCTCTAGTGGCCTCGGTCTCGGACCTCCTCGGTGACCGCCGGGCACCCGTGGTCATCGACCTGTCCGACCGGAGCGTCACGGAGCTCGGCGTCCTGTCCGGGGCCTTGAACCTCAACCGGTTGGGACGCCTCGCCGGACAGGTATGCGTCGTGTCACTTGTTGGCGACGACCAACCCATCATCGACACGAGCGGTGCTCCGATCCCGGTCTTCCGTCATGTAGCCGACGCCGTCCAGGCTTCGGTCCAGCGCCGCGCCTAGCTTTTCTCAGCGGCTGGTGTGGCCGGTCGCGGCGGTGAGAGGAGCGCGACATGAGGATCTCGCTGACGAGCCTGTACGTCGACGATCAAGCCAAGGCTCTCGCCTTCTACACCGAGGTCCTCGGCTTCCAGAAGCACCACGACATCCCCATCGGGGAGGACTCCTGGCTCACCGTGGTCTCCCCGTCGGCTCCCGATGGACCCGAGCTGCTGCTCGAGCCCGCCGGCCACCCGGCCGTGAAGCCCTACCGCGAGGCCCTGATCGCCGACGGCATCCCGCTTGCGCAGTTCGCGGTCGACGACGTCGAGGCCGAGTACGACCGGCTCGGCAGGGCCGGGGTGGTGTTCACCCAACCGCCTACGGATGTAGGGACCGCCGTCGTCGCCGTGTTCGACGACACCTGCGGGAACCTCATCCAGCTCGTCACCCAGAAGTAGGCCGCTAGGCGTCAGGCGCGGCGTCCGACCCCTGATCCGGGTCGATCTCGTCGGCTCGGGCATCCAGGTCGTCGACCTTGTCCTGGGCCTCCTGGGCCGACAGCTGTTGCTGTTGAGCCGCCAGGGCTTCCGCCCGGGCATGCGCGGCCTGCTCGTCTGCTTCCGCCTTCAACCGTTCGGCATCCACCGCCGCGACGTCAGCGAGCTGACGCTGCGAATCGGCTTCGATCCGACGGTTGTCCATGTCTCGGTTGCGCTTCCGGGTCACCGCCATGGCGACGACGGCCACGATCACGACCAGGACCAGCACGATGATCACGATTCCCATGCAGTGGGTCTTCCCGTTGTGGACGGCCGGCGAACCCTCGGCGGGCACTCCTAGGACGTCGGAGCTAGTGGAGAGCCGGGTTGTACTCCAGCAGCGGATCCGTGAGGCACTCCTCCCACCGGGTCTCGTGGTCGCTGCGCCGAAGCCGGAAGTACAGCGCCCGGCGGCCGCGGTCGCCGTGGTTAGGTCCCGTCTCGTGGCCCAGGAGCGGATGGGCGACCAGCACGTCACCCCTGGACCCGCACACCGAGACGGGCCGAG
>DASXLH010000400.1:0-12063 GCA_036496335.1 Acidimicrobiales bacterium | reverse complement strand
GACGACTAATAGTTCGCCGTCGCGTCCAGATAGGCCTCGAACCGCTTGACGGCGTCATCGCCGGCAGGGCCGCCCTGCACGTAGTCGAGCACCTCGGCCTGGGCGGCGGGATCGGGGAGCCGCCGGGCGACCATGGCGTCGAACTCCCGCCGGTGGTTGAGCAGGGTCCG
Organism: Acidimicrobiales bacterium; assembly: GCA_036496335.1. Taxonomy (GTDB): domain Bacteria; phylum Actinomycetota; class Acidimicrobiia; order Acidimicrobiales; family CADCSY01; genus JAEKLB01. The sequence goes on along the minus strand of DASXLH010000400.1, from coordinate 11,893 downwards.
GGGCCGGAAGGCCGACGGCCACAGCCCCTCGGCCGGGCGGTAGCCCTTGAGGGCCTGGGTGGCGATCGTGACCTTGTGCACCTCGGACGGCCCGTCCATGATCCCCATCGACCCGGACAGGCTGCCGTCGAAGGGCATCAGGTTGGAGATGCCGAGCGCGCCGTGGAGGTGCATCGACTTGTAGTGGATGTCGCTCAGCACCTCGGCCGCCTTGACCTTGCAGGCCGCGATGTACTGGCGGGCCTCGCGAGTGCTCGACTGGTCGATCAGCCAGGCGGTGTAGAGCACGAGCAGGCGGAACTGCTGGATGGCGATCCAGGAGTCGGCCACCTGCTCCTGGACCATCTGCTTCTCGGCCAGCAGCGTGCCCTTGGTCTCGCGGCTGATGGCCCGCTCGCACATCATGTCGAAGTAGCGCTTGGCGCTGGCCACGGCCCGCATGGCGTGGTGGATGCGCCCGCCACCGAGACGACGTTGGGCCACCTCGAAGGCCTTGCCCTCGCCGCCCAGCAGGTTCTCGTAGGGAACCCGGACGTTCTCGTAGCGGACGTGGGCGTGCTGACCTTCGCCGAAGGGCTGGCCCTGGTGACCGATGTCGTGCAGCACGTTGATCCCGGGCGTGTCCGACGGGACGAGCAGCATCGACATGCCCTGGTAGGGGCTGATGTCGGGGTTGGTGACGCACATCACGATGATGAACGACGACATCGACAGGTTGGAGGAGAAGAACTTCTCGCCGTTGATGACCCACTCGTCACCGTCGCGCTCGGCCCGGCAGCGGAAGGTGGTGGGATCGGCGCCGCCCTGCGGCTCGGTCATCGAGTAGCAGGACGCCACCTCGCCTTCGAGGAGCGGCTGGAGCCAACGCTCCTTCTGGGCCGGGGTGCCGTAGGCGGCGATGATCTCGGCGTTGCCGGTGTCGGGGGCAGCCGTCCCGAAGATGGTGGGGGCCCACTGGGCCCGGCCCAGGATCTCGTTCATGAGGGCGAGCTTGAGCTGGCCGTAGCCCTGGCCCCCCAGCTCCGGATCGAGGTGGCAGGCCCACAGGTCGCGGTCCCGCACCTCCTGCTTGAGCTGGTAGATCAACTCCTTGAGGGCACCTTTGGGTTGGACGTAGACGCTCTGGGCCAGCACCTCGAGCGGCTCGATCTCCTCCCGGACGAAGGTGTCCATCCAGTCGAGCTTCTCTTGGAACTCCGGTTCCGTCGTGAAATCCCAGGCCATGGCCGTGTTCCTCCCCGGATGATCGGCGCACCGGCGCGGTACGTGCCGACGTGGCGGCTATCGTCCCAGACGGGAATTCTCCCAACCGAGAACATGATTCCGGCCCGACCCTACGATCCGGGGCGACGGCCTGTCCAGCACATCCGGGCCGATGGCGCCGGGTGGTCGTCCCTCCACCAGGAGCCCGCCGTGGCCGGAAGCGCCAACGCCGATCCGGAAGCCTCCGAGCTCCCGCCGACCGCGGCCCGGGCGGTGAGCCGGTCGTTGGCCTCTCGCCGATCGGTCTACGTGGAGGAGGTCCAGCGGCTGCTCGACGCCGGCCTGTCGCTCATGGTCGAGGGCCAGGAAGCGCCCCGGGTGGCCGACATCGTGCAGCGCTCCGGGTTGTCGAACCAGGCCTTCTATCGCCACTTCGCCAGCAAGGACGAGCTGATCGTGGCGGTGGTCGAGTCGGGCTCGGCCCGTCTGGGGACCTACCTCGAGCACCAGGTGTCGCTGGCCCCCACCCCTGAGGCGCAGCTCCGGGCCTGGGTGGCGGGCGTGCTCTCCCAGGCCACCCCGCACGTCGCGGCGCCGACCCGGGCGGCCATGACCAACTTCCGCCAGCTCCCGCCGGGTCACCGTGGGGCGGCCCTGCAACCGGGCCACGACATCCTCGTCGGCATCCTGGAGCGGCTCGGCAGTCCCGACGCGGAGCGCGACGCCACCACCGTCAGCACGGCCGTGTTCGGACGGCTCGATCAGTTCCTCTGGACCTCGCCGCCGACGCCCCGAGACGTCGAGCACCTGGTCGCCTTCTGTCTCGCGGCCGTGACGCGCCCCGCCTGAGATCTCCCCGTCGGGCCGGGGGGCCCGTCAGCGGGGTCAGTGCCCGATGTTGCCGATGTCCTGGACGACGGCGTAGAGCAGCGCCACGATCACGACGGCGTTGAGTGCGCTGATGACCCAGCGCCACTGGTGGCCGGCGCGATGGAAGCGACGGATGCTGGCGATGTTGAAGCCGATGGCGACGAGGGCGATGACCAGCCCGAGCACGGGACCCACCCCGCCGCGCAGGCCGGCGAGGGGCAGCAGCCACGGGAAGACCACGTAGGTGAGCACGCACCGGGTCGCCGAGATGAGGATCGAGATGCTGAAGACGCGGGTGGCGGCGTCCTCGGCGCTCTCCTGTCGGCGGGCGCTCGGCGGGGGGACGGTCGGCAGGTCGCTGCCGACTTCGCTGGCGAGATCGGTCACAGGGGTACAAGCATGCACCCTCGGCGGCGCCAACCCCGAGTCAGGCGAACGGATCGGAATCCCGACTTCTTTGGTCGGGATTTATGTCACACTGCCGCTGACGAGCAACGGCCGCGCACGCTGAGGAGACCGCCATGAGCAACCCCGACTGGGGCTTCGACACCCGTCAGATCCACGCCGGCCAGGAGCCCGATTCCGCCACCTCCGCCCGGGCGGTGCCGATCTACCAGACCACCAGCTACACCTTCCGCGACTCGGCCCACGCCGCCGCCCTCTTCGGTCTGGCCGAGGTCGGCAACATCTACACCCGGATCATGAACCCCACCCAGGCCGTGCTGGAGGCCAGGGTGGCGTCGCTCGAGGGTGCGCCCGACACCGCCCTCGGCATCCCCGGCGCGCTGGCGGTGGCCAGCGGCCAGGCGGCGGAGATGGTGTCGATCCTCAACCTGGCCGAGGCCGGCGACCACCTGGTCTCGTCGACATCCCTTTACGGCGGCACCTACAACCTGCTGCACCACTCGCTGCGCAAGCTCGGCATCGACGTCACCTTCGTGGCCGACCCCGACGACCTCGACGAGTGGCGCCGGGCCGTCCGTCCCAACACGAAGGCCTTCTTCGCCGAGACGATCGGCAACCCGAAGAACGACGTGCTGGACATCACCGGCGTGTCGGGAGTGGCCCACGAGGCCGGCGTGCCCCTGATCATCGACAACACCGTGCCCACCCCCTGGCTCATCCGTCCGATCGAGTGGGGCGCCGACATCGTCGTGCACTCGGCCACCAAGTTCCTCGGTGGGCACGGCAACTCGATCGGCGGCGTGATCGTCGACGGTGGCACCTTCGACTTCGGCGCCAGCGGGCGCCATCCCGGCTTCACCGAGCCCGACGCCAGCTACCACGGCCTGAAGTTCTGGGAGGCCCTCGGGCCGGGCGCCTTCGTGCTCAAGGCCAGGGTGCAGCTGCTGCGCGACTTCGGTCCGGCCATCAGCCCGTTCAACTCCTTCCTGCTCCTCCAGGGCATCGAGACGCTGAGCCTGCGGATGCAGCGCCACACCGAGAACGCCAACGCCGTGGTCGACTTCCTGGCCGGCCACCCCCAGGTCGAGTCGGTGGCCTTCGCCGGGCTGGCATCGTCGCCCTGGCACGAGCGGGCCAGGCACTACTCCCGCGAGCGGGGCTTCGGGTCGGTCCCCGCCTTCATCATCGACGGTGGGAAGGACGCCGGTCAGCGCTTCGTCGAAGCCCTCACCCTGCACAGCCACGTCGCCAACATCGGTGATGTCCGCAGCCTGGCCATCCACCCGGCCTCGACCACCCACTCTCAGCTCAGCGACGAGGAGCAGGTGTCGACCGGCGTGCACCCGGCCCTGGTGCGTCTCTCGGTCGGGCTTGAGTCGATCGACGACATCATCGCCGACCTCGAGCAGGGCTTCCGGGCGGCGAAGGGCTGAGCCGCCCCGGCCGGCTGGGGAGCGCAGCCGTCAGCCAGCCGCGGCCGGGGGTCGCGACCAGATGTCGGCGCACCGCTCGCAGACCGACTCCGGGATGATGCCGGCCCGCATCAGGAGGGCGAAGGCCCGGCAGCCGAGGCAGAGCCCGGCGAAGGCTTCCAGCGAGGCCGCCACCAGCAGCAGGCCGAGCACCACCTGGGCCGCCCACCAGGTGTGGAACCCGTAGGTGAGGACGGCGGCGGTGACGGTGAAGCCGGCTCCGATGCCCTGGGCGAACCGCTTGGGCGGGCCCGGGACCGGGCGGGGGGCGAAGGGCAGGCGGGGCGTCAGCACCCGGGTGACGAACAGGCCGAGCGGGCTGAGCTTGGGACCGGTCAGGACCCGGGCCAGGAACCCGTACGCCAGCACCAGGGTCAGCGAGCGCAGGTCCAGGGTGGTGGCGGCCACGACCATGATCACGACCCCGGTGGCGACCAGGCGGGCCGACCCCTCGTTGACCGGGTCGGGGAACGAGAAGAGCCGCTCCCGTCGTCCCACCTGGTCGACCACCGTCATAAACCCGACTGTACTGGTCGGGAATTGGGCTCACACGAAGCGGGCCCGCAGCACCTTCTTGTCGTACTTGCCGACCGAGGTGCGAGGAACCTCGTCGATGAGCTCCAGCCGGTCGGGCAGTTGCCACTTGGAGAAGCCGTTGGCCAACAGGTGGTCCCGCACCACCTCGATGGAGATGACGAAGTCCGACGCTGGCACCACGCAGGCCAGGGGCCGTTCGTCCCATCGGGGGTCGGGGATGGCGATCACGGCCGCCTCGATCACGCCGGGCATGGACATGATCGCCGCCTCCATGTCGACCGAGCTGATCCACTCGCCCCCGGACTTGATGAGGTCCTTGGTGCGGTCGGCGATGGTGAAGTAGCCGTCGGGGAAGCCGATGGCGACGTCGCCGGTCCGGAACCAGCCGTCCTCGGTGAAGCTGTCGGCGCCCTCGCCGTAGAGGTAGGAGTTGATCACCCAGGGCCCCCGGATGAGCAGGTTGCCCATCGACACGCCGTCCCAGGGCACGTCGGCGCCCTCGTCGTCCTGGATCCGCATGTTCATGCCGGGGAGGGGCAGGCCGGCCCGGGTCCGGACCTGGTCGACCAGGTGCCCCTCGTCCCAGTCGCGGTAGGCCGCCTTGGGCCAGGCGATGCTGGCCAGGGGGGAGCTCTCGGTCATGCCCCAGGCCTGCACGACGGGGATGTCGAAGTCCCGGTGGTAGCGCTCGATCAGCACCCGGGGCGGCTGCGCGCCGCCGCAGATGATGGCGCGGAGGTCGGGGGGTCGACCCCCCAGGGAGGCCAGCTCGTCGGCCAGACCGTGCCAGACGGTGGGGACCCCGGCCGTGACCGTGACCCGTTCGTCGTGGAGGAGGCTGGCCAGCGCCGCCGGGGTGGCCGACCCGGCCAGGAAGACCTGCTTGGCACCGGAGGCGGCGCCGGCATGGACCATGCCCCAGGCACTGGCGTGGAACATCGGGACCACCGGGAAGATCGTGTCGGTGGGACCGATGTTCATGGCCGCCGGCGAGGCCACGGCCGAGGCGTGCAGGTAGGTGGAGCGGTGGGTGTAGACGGCGCCCTTGGGGCGGCCGGTGGTGCCGGACGTGTAGCACATGCCCATCGGCGTCAGCTCGTCGATGGCGCGGCTCGGGTAGGTGGTGGGCTCGTCGTGGATCAGGTCCTCGTAGGCGACGACCCCGGGGAGGGTGGTGTCCGGCACGGTGGCATCGAGCACGACCAGATGCTCGACCCCGACCAGCCCACCCAGGGCGTGCACCTGCTCCAGGACGGGGAGCAGGTCGGTCTCGAACAGGATGGCGCGGTCGCGGGCGTGTCCGATGATGAAGGCCAGGTCCTCGGGGCTCAGCCGCACGTTGAGCGTGTGCATGATCCGTTCGGAGCAGGGGATGCCGATGTAGGCCTCGAGATGGCGGTATCCGTTCCAGGCGAGCGTCGCCACCGGCACCCCGCGGTCGAGGCCGAGGCTGTCGAGGGCGTGCATGAGCTGGTGGGCGCGGCGGTCGACCTCCCCGTAGGTCGTCCAGTGCCGCGTCCCGTCGATGCCCTGGCTCACGACCTCGGTGTCGGCGAAGACGGTTCGGAGGTGCGAGTAGAGGAGCCAGGCGTTGAGCTCGATCTCCATCATCGGGACGGGTGTGTTCATGCTGCCCTCGATCTCGAACGGTGCTGAGCCGGTGTGCGCGCCGCCCCAATGATGCAGGCTGTCGGGATGGACGATGAGCACGACGGCGGCGGAGCCTTCGGGAGCTATGTCCGGGCGCAACGGCGAGTCGCCCGGCTGAGCCTGCGCCAGCTCGCCGACCTCACGCAGATCTCCAACCCGTACCTGAGCCAGATCGAGCGGGGCCTGCACCAACCGTCGGTCACCGTCATCAAGAACCTGGCCCGGGCACTCGGCGTGAGCGTCGAGGCGCTCCTGGCCCAGGCCGCCGGGCTGGTGGGCCATTACGACACCGGCACCGAGGACGCCATCAACGCCGACGACCGCCTCGACGACGCCCAGAAGCAGGCCCTCCTCGCCGTCTACCGCTCGATGGTGGGCGACACGCCCCCGACGGAGGCCGCGTCGACGGGGGCGGCGGGGACCGTCCGGACCAGGACCGTCCGGGTCACGAAGGCCTCGCCGAGGAAGGCGCCGGCCAAGACCGCCCCGGCGAAGAAGGCGGCCGCCAACAAGGTCTCAGCCAAGAAGGCCCCCGCCAAGAAGGCGGCAGCGACGAAGGCCCCCGGCAAGAAGGCCGCCAGGAAGTCAACCGGCGCCCGGAAGCGGGCCTCGCCCGCGCCCGGCGGGACTCAGGGTTCGAGCACGTAGCGACCCGGCGCGAGGTCGAGCGGCACGTGGGCGCGGCTGCCCCGCCGCTTTGGAGCCGACCGGCGCGGACCCGAGCGGGCGCTGACCCACTCGACCCAGCGCTCCCACCACGAGCCCGGGTGCGAGGTGGCCGCCGCCCGCCAGGCGTCGGGGTCGGGACCGGGCTCGTCACCGAGCAGATAGCTCATCTTCGTGTTGCCGGCCGGGTTGACCAGGCTCTGGACGTGGCCCGACGAGCACAGCACGAACTCGCTGCTGCCACCGAGCAGTTGGGTGGTGGCGTAGCACGACCGCCAGGGCGTGAGGTGATCGGTGGCGCCGGCGACGACGAACGAGTCGATCTCGACGGCAGCCAGGTCGACCGGGCAGCCGAGGGCGTGCAACTTGCCCTTGGCCAGGTCGTCGTCGAGGAACACGGTCAGGAAGTCGGCGTGGAGGGCGGCCGGCATCCGGGTGGTGTCGGCGTTCCAGGCGAGGATGTCGAAGCGGGGCGGATCGTTGCCGAGGAGGTTGTTGGCCACCCAGTAGTTCCACACCAGCTCGTTGGGGCGTAGTGCGGCGAAGAGGTTGCCGAGCGAGTGGCCGTCGAGGACCCCGCCCCGGGAGGACTCGGCCACGGCGTTCCCGACGATCTCCGGGTTGGAGAGCATGCCGAGCGCGGTCGGCTGCGAGAAGTCGAGCAGGGTCACCGCGAACGACACCGAGTGCACCCGTCGCTCGCCGATGGCCGCCAGGTAGCCGAGGTAGGCGGCGGTCGTGATGCCGCCGGCACAGACACCGACGACGTTGGCATCGGCCACGCCCGTGATGTCGGCCACCACCTCCAACGCCGCCTCCAGGGAGATCAGGTAGGTGTCGAGGTTCCAGTGACCCTGCTCGCGGGTGGGATTGCGCCAGCTGACCATGAAGGTCTGGATCCCCTGGCTCACGGCGTGCTCGACGAAGCTGCGTCCGGGCGCCATGTCCATCACGTAGAAGCGGTTGATCTGCGGCGGGATGACGACGGAGGCCCGGGCGAAGACCGTCGGGGTGGTCGGGTCGTACTGGACGAGCTCCAGGACATCGTCCCGGTAGACGACCGAGCCCGGCGTGGCCGCCTGGTTGACGCCGACCACGAAGTGCGACCGGTCGACGCTGCGGGGCATGCCCTTGTTCTCGACCAGATCGCGGCCGATGTTGCGCAGCCCCCGGGCCAGGGAGGCTCCCCCGGTCTCGAACGCCCGCTCCAACGCATCCGGGTTGGTGAGGACGAAGTTGCTGGGCGCGGCGGCGGTCGTCAGCAACGTCATGGCGAAGCGGGCCCGCGCCTCGGTCCGCCAATCGAGGTCGGCTTCGTCGACCAGCTCGTGCATGGCCTCGTGCCAGGCCAGGTACGACTGGCCCAACCGCCGGAACACCGGGCTCTCGCTCCAGGCCGCGTTCGCGAAGCGCCAGTCCCTGGGGGCGTAGTCCACCGGGACGCGGCCCAGACCGATGCGGGCGAGCTCGACGGCGAGCCCGGCGCTCTTGCGGGCGACCGTCCGGGGTCGGGCCACGACCCGGGCCAGGGCTCCCAGCAGCCCGAGGCCGTCGACGCTGGGCGGCAGCGCCTCGCGGATGCCGAGCGAGAGGTCGACGAAGTCCTCCACTGCCGCCGAGACGCGGGACCCGAGGTCGTCCGGGACGGGCGGCTCGGCGGCGGCAGGAGCGCGGCTCGCGCTCGCCGCCCGCCTCGCCGCGCTCCGGCCGGAAGGGCTCGGCTTCTCCTCCGCAGTCCCCCTCGGCACGACCCTCACCTCCCCCAGAACCCTGGCACCCCCATGCCCGGTGTGGGCGCAGTTCAACCGCCGCAGCCCCGGGCGTCAAGCCCGGACCGACGTCAGCCCTCGACCGATGGCGGGCCGAGCCCCATCGCCGCCGCGGTCAGCTCGAAGGAGCGGACCCTGGCGCCGTGATCATGGACCGACGTCGTGACGATCAGCTCGTCGGCCCCGGTCCGGGCGACCAGCGCCTCGAGCCCGGCGGTCACCGTCTCAGGACTGCCCACGACGTGGGAGGCACCGAGGGAGCGGGCCAGCTCGGACTCGGCCGGGGTGAACCGGTACTCGGCCGCCTCCTCCGGCGTGGGAAGGAGCCCCGGCCGTCCCGTCCGGAGCCGGACCATCGACAGCCGGAACGACGCCGCCAGCCGGTCGGCCTCGCGATCTGTCTCGGCGCACACGACGTTGACCCCGAGCATCAAGTGCGGCTCGGCCAGCACGTCGGACGGCTGGAACGAAGCGCGGTAGATGGCCACGGCGGCATCCGTGTTGGCGGCGCTGAAGTGGTGGGCGAAGGAGAACGGCAGACCGAGGTACCCGGCCAAGCGGGCGCTGTAGTCGCTCGAGCCCAGCAACCAGACCTCGGGCCGGTAGCCGAAGGCCGGCACCGCCTTGATCGACGCGTACGGATGCCCGTCGGGGAACCGGCCGTCGAAGAACGACAGCAGCTCGCCCAGATGGCGGGGGAACTCCTCGGCGGAGAGACCGTCGACGCTGCGGCGCAGGGCGGCGGCCGTGGTGGGATCGGTGCCGGGCGCCCGCCCGATGCCGAGATCGACCCGGCCGGGGTTGAGCGCCTCGAGCATCCCGAACTGCTCGGCGATCACCAGCGGCGTGTGGTTGGGGAGCATCACGCCACCCGACCCGATCCGGATCCGCTCGGTGACGCCGGCCACGCTGGCCAGCAGCACCGCCGGCGCCGAGCTCGCCACCCCCGGCATGTTGTGGTGCTCCGCCACCCAGTAGCGGCGGAAGCCGAGCCGCTCGGCCGCCCTCGCCAGCTCGAGGGCGTTGCGAAGGGCCCGATCAGGACTCGAGCCCGCCACCACGGGGGCCAGGTCGAGGACGGAGAGCTGCACCTCCGTCACCTGGCGACGAGGCTGGCGAGCGCCCAGAGGGCGGTGACCGAACCGACGACGATCATCACCACGCTCCGCGCCAGCGGGGGGCGTTCGAGGTCGCCCTCCGCCCGTCGCTCCGGCGGGCGCACGAGGGCGACGGCGCTGCCCACGGCCATGGCGCCGCCGAAGGCGATGAGCAGGAGGGGGAGGAGATCCTCACCGAAGACCACGCCGGGACGGTACCGGGACTGCGTTCAGGAGCGGATGCGTCCACGCGCGATTTCGAAGGGGCCTTGCGAAGATCGGTTAGGACGCCTTAACCTACTTGTGCGGGGTCGGTTGACCCGGCAGCTGGATCGGTCGGGGGTACGGGTGTCCGAGCGTCGGGTGGTGGAACCGGGAACCGGGCGCCAGCTCACCGGCCTGCGCCGCGTCGACTGGATCCGCGTGTTGCTGAGCCACGACGGCCCTCGCGCCGAAGCGGTCGGTGTCCGCCACCGCCAGCCCGCCACTGCACCGATCTCGCTCGCCTCCGCCGCCCGGTTGGCCGCCGCCGGCTCGCCGTTGGTGGTTCGCGACCTACGGGTACAGGTCTGACATGTACGTCTGCTCCTGCCGAGGCGTCACCGACCGCACGATCCGCGCCACCATCCAGGGCGGCGCCGAGACGGTCGAGGAGATCGGCCGGCGTTGCGGAGCCGGCACGCGGTGCGGCGGCTGCTGGCCGGTGCTCGACGAGCTCATCGACCGTCTCGCCGATCCGGCGACGCGACCCCAACCCGCCGCCTAGCCTCTCCTCCCATGCAGGGAGACGCGCAGGTCATCGAGATCCTCAACGACGTCCTGACGGCCGAGCTCACCTCGATCAACCAGTACTTCGTCGACGCCAAGATGCTCGCCAACTGGGGCTACGAGCGGCTCGGCGAGCACTACCACGACGAATCGATCGACGAGATGAAGGACGCCGACGCCCTCATCGAGCGGATCCTCTACCTCGACGGGGTGCCCAACCTCCAGCGGCTGGGCACGGTGCGGGTGGGCGAGGACCCGGTCGAGAAGATCAACCTGGCCCTCGACCTGGAGCGGGAGTCGATCGTGCGGCTCAACGGGGGCATCGCCGTGTGCGTGGAGCGGGCCGACAACGGCACCCGCGAGCTCCTCGAGCACATCCTCGAGGGCGAGGAAACCCACGCCGACTGGCTGGAGACCCAGCTCACCCTCGTCGACCAGCTCGGCGCAGCCAACTACCTCGCCCAGCAACTGCACTAGCTCCGGTCTCGCTCCGCGCTCGCTTTCCGCTCGACGGGCCGCTCGTCGCTGGCGCTTCTCTCGCGGCCGAGCAGGCGAACTGCGCGGCGCATCCGGCAACGTGACTCCTGTCGGGCGCTCGAGCGGACCGAGTCGCTGGCTACATACCTCGGGCCATGTTGGCGAAGCGGGTGTAGTGGTCGAGGAAGGCCAGGCGGTCCATCCCGGTCGGACCGGAGCGGTGCTTGGAGATGAGCACCTCGGCCGTGCCCCGGTCGGGTGAGTCGGTGTTGTAGATCTCGTCCCGGTACAGGAACATCACGACATCGGCGTCCTGCTCGATGGCACCCGACTCCCGCAGGTCGGACAGCATCGGCCGCTTGTCGGCCCGCATCTCGAGCTGGCGGGACAGCTGGGAGAGCGCCACCACGGGCACCTCCAGCTCACGGGCCAGGATCTTCAGCCCGCGGCTGATCTCGGAGATCTCGACCTGGCGGTTCTCGGCCGCGGTCCTGCCCGTCATGAGCTGGAGGTAGTCGACCACCACCAGGGCGAGGTCGCCTTCCCGGGATTTGAGCCGCCGGGCCTTGGAGCGGATCTCCATGATCGTGGTCTGCGGGTCGTCGTCGATGAACAACGGCGCCTCCGCCAGCCGGCCGATGGCGTGGCTGATCTTGGTCCAGTCGGCCTCGGCCAGCCGTCCATTCCGCATCTTGGTGCTGTCGACCCGGGCCTCGGCCGAGAGGATGCGCTGGGTGATCTCGAGGTGGCTCATCTCGAGCGAGAAGAACAGCACCGGGCGGTTGACCTCGAGGGCGGCGTGCGAGGCCATGCCCAGCGCGAAGGCCGTGTTGTGCGTCGGGATCATCGCCCGCCCGGCCAGGAACAGATGAGTGGGCGAGTCGACGGCGATGCAACGGGTGGCGACCGATGGGATCTCGTCGATGGCCACGATGGCGCGACGACTCGACCTCCCGTTGATCCGGGGATGCGCCGTCGC
>DASXLH010000399.1:0-2325 GCA_036496335.1 Acidimicrobiales bacterium | reverse complement strand
GAACTGCGAGAAGGGCCCTGTCGGCGTCGGCGCCGCCGTCAACCAGGCCGTGGTGCTCTCGGCGATCCTCATCTTCGGCGCCGAGGTGGTCATCACCGCCATCTACTTCGTCCTCGTCCCCCCGAAGCTCTGAGCGATGGCCTTCACGGTGCAAGCCGCTCGCCGGCGGGCCAGCCTCGGCGTCTCCGCTGTCGGGTCCAGCTTCGCCACCCTGGGCAGCTGGGCCGTGTTCTCGGGCCAAGTCATGGTCGGGGTCGTCGTCGATGTCATCGGCCGGGCCAAGTTCCTGCGGGTGGTGGTCCGCGAGATCGGCAACATCATCGCCGGATCCGGGATCATCGCAGTCGGCGCCGGCATGGTCTTCGTCGTCGCCGTCATCTCGCTGTCCGTCGGCGCCGAGGTCGGCCTGCAGGCATTCAAGGGGCTTCAGGTCATCGGCGCCCAGTCGTTCACCGGTCTGGTCGGCAGCTTCGTCAACGTCCGCGAGATCGCCCCGATCATCTACGCCATCGCACTCGCCGCCCAGGTGGGGGCCGGGTTCACGGCCGAGCTCGGCGCCATGCGCATCTCCGACGAGATCGACGCCCTCGAGGTGATGGGCGTGCCGTCCGTGACCTACCTGGTGTGCACCCGGGTGGTGGCGATGATCATCACCTTCCTCCCGCTGTACCTGATCGGGCTGTTCGCCACGTTCCTGGCCACCCGCCTGATAACCGTCCGCCTCGACGGCTTGTCACCCGGCATCTACGACTACTACTTCCATCTCTACCTGCCGCCCCGCGACATCTTCTTCAGCGTCATCAAGGTGTTCATCTTCACGATCTTGATCACGCTCATCCACTGCTACTACGGCTACACCGCCGGCGGCGGCCCGGTCGGTGTCGGCGTGGCCGTCGGCAAGGCGATCCGGGTGACGATCGTCGTGATCGTGCTCGTGAACCTGCTGCTCTCCTTCGTGTTCTGGGGCCACGGCGCCACGGTGAGCGTCACCGGCTGAGATGTTCGGAGACGTCCCCTACCGCATCCGGGTGATGACCGGGCTGATCGCCGTCGTGCTGATCATGGGCGTGGTCGTCGTCGTGGTCGGGGCTAGCAACGGCAAGTTCTCGACCGGCTACGACGTGCACGCCGTCTTCACCCGGGCGGGCCAAGGCCTCTACACGGGCAACGAGATCAAGGTCCGCGGTGTCGGTGTCGGCTCCGTCTCGGGCTTTCGCTTGCAACCCGATGACTCGGTCAATGTCACCCTCCACATCCGCCACGGTGTGCGCCTGCCAACGACGGTGACGGCTTCGATCGAGCCCCTGTCGGTGTTCGGCCCGACGTATGTCAACCTCACCCCGGGGGCCAACGAGAAGGCCGGGCCGTACCTGGCGCCCGGCGCAACGATCGCCCATACCGTCCCGCCGACCGCGTTGCTCGACGTGCTGTCGAGGACCTCGGGTCTTCTCAACGCCATCGACACGACTGACCTGTCGACCGTCATCGACACCCTCGGCGCCGCCCTGGCCGGCACGGGCGCCCAGATCGCGAGCACCGTGGACAGCGCCGGGGTCATCACCGCCCATGCCACCGCCGACCTCCCGAAGATCCAAGCGCTGCTCAGCCAGGTGGCGACCCTCAGCGCCACCCTCGGCCCGCGCGGCGGGGAGGTCGCGTCCGTCGCCACCAACCTCAGCCAGGTGCTCCCTTCGATCGCCGACCATCCCGACCAGGTCACCGCCCTGCTCGACCAGACATCGCAGCTGGCGGCGGACGTGTCGACCCTGCTCGAGGGCCACCAGCCCGCCTTGGACCAGATCGTCAACGGCCTGAGCGCGGTCGTCGCCACCGCCTATCAGGGCCGGGCCAACCTGCCTCCGCTGGTGCTTTCGCTCAAGTCGTTCTTCAACTTCCTGGGCGGGATCATCCGGCTGCCCGGCGAGTCGATCCCCGGCGATCGCCTGAGCGGCAACCTGGAGGGCTACCTCCCGACCGACCCGTGCCAGCTCTTGTTCGGGATCTGTGGCCGATGAGCGGGAGCATGCGCGGTCGCATCATCGGGTTCGCGATCTTCGCTGCAATCTGCCTGGGCTTGACCGTCTACATCGGAGCCGACATCGCCCGCATCCAGACGGGCGGCACCTATCACCTGTCGGCCACGTTCGCAGACGCCACCGGCCTCGGTGGCGGTGACCCGGTGAAGCTCGCCGGCGTTCAAGTCGGGCAGGTCACGAGCGTCAAGCTGGTCAAAGGTCAGGCCGCCGTCGGCATGTCGATCAAGTCGTCGATCCACGTGCCGGCCGACAGCAGCGTTGCCGTGCACTGGCGCAACCTCATCGGCCA
>DASXLH010000398.1:0-1549 GCA_036496335.1 Acidimicrobiales bacterium | reverse complement strand
CGAAAGGGAGTGCTCCGATGGGTCTGAGCCTGTTGGAGCGGGGACGCGTCCCGAAGCCCCTCACCTCCCTTCTCAACCTCAGCCGCAAGTACAGCCTGTGGGCCTATCAATGGGGCCTGGCCTGCTGCGCCATCGAGATGGGGGCCGCGTTCGCGTCCCCCCGCTACGACGTCATGCGGCTCGGGGTCATCCCCCTGCCGGCCAGCCCGCGGCAGGCCGACCTGGTGGTCGTGTCCGGCACGGTCACGGACAAGATGGCGCCCTCCATCCGGCGCCTTTGGGAGCAGATGGCCGAGCCGAAGTACGTGATCTCGATGGGGAGCTGCGCCAACTGCGGCGGTCCCTACTGGGACTCCTACTCCGTGACGAAGGGCGTCGACCAGATCATCCCGGTCGACGTGTACGTCCCGGGCTGTCCGCCCCGCCCCGAGGCGCTCCTGCAGGGCATCGTCCTGCTCCAGCAGCGGATCCAGAACGAGGACATGAGCCGGCGCGGAAGGGGTGAGCCACTTGTCGTCAACTGACGCGGAGGCGCCCGTCGCCCCCGTGACCGACACCGATCGGGAGAGCCTCCTCGCCACGCTGGCCGAGGTCCTCGGCGACGGGCTCGTGGAGACCCACCTCCTCCCGGGCGTCGACGTCTGGGCCCGGGTCGAGGCCGACCGCTGGGCCGACGCCGCCCGCGCCGTGCGGGACCGGCTGGGCATGAGCTACTTCTGCTACCTGTCGGCCATCGACTGGTTGCCCTCCCCCTTCGGCAAGAGCGAGGAGGACGGCACGCCGCCCGTCACCTTCCCGGTCGAGGTTCCCGACGATCTCGAGCACGGCGTCACGGGCGGAGCCACTCGCTTCCAGCTGCTGGCCCGCGTGGCGTCGCCGACCTCCCACCTCGGGATCACCCTCAAGGCCGACGTCGCCGGTGACATGCCCTCGGCGCCCAGCTGGATCACCGTCTACCCCGGCGCCGACTGGCACGAGCGTGAGGCGTGGGAGATGTTCGGCATCACGTTCGTGGGCCACCCCAACCTCAGCCACATCTACCTCCCCGGCGGCTTCGAGGGCCATCCCCTCCGCAAGGACTACCCGCTCCTGTCCCGCATGGTGAAGCCGTGGCCCGGCCTCGTCGACGTCGAACCGATGCCCGGCGAGCCCGACGAGGACGAAGACGAGAGCGCGGCCACGGAGGCCGACGAATGACCGCGATAACCGAGCGGCAGCAACGGGGCTACATCGGCGCGGCCGCCGCCGAAGCCCGGGTCAACGTCGAGCTGCAGACCGAGGGCATGACCCTCAACATCGGTCCCCAGCACCCGGCCACCCACGGCACGCTGCGGATCATCGCCCGCCTCGACGGCGAGCAGGTGGTGTGGGCCGAGCCGGTGTGCGGCTACATGCATAGGGGCTACGAGAAGCTCACCGAGGTCCGCACCTACCCCCAGATCAACACGCTGGTGAACCGGATCGACTGGCTCGGTTCGTTCGCCAACGAGGTGCCGTTCATCCTGGCCGGCGAGAAGCTGATGGGGATCGAAGCCCCGCCCCGGGCACA
>DASXLH010000397.1:0-2059 GCA_036496335.1 Acidimicrobiales bacterium | reverse complement strand
TGGTGGACGATCCAGTGGTCGCCGAGCTTGTTGGGCAGGCCCCCGGTGCGGGCCCGCTCGTGGGCCAGTCCGTTCTCGAGCACCTCGGCGATGGCGGTCACGAGGCGCTCCCGGGTGGGCCGGTCGAGGGAGGCCAGGGAGGCGTACGGGGAGACCTTGGCCCGGTGCAGGGCATCGTCGGTGTAGCCCCGGCCCATCCCGGCGACGGTGTGCTGGTCGCGCAGGATGGTGTGGACGCGGCGCCGGTCGTCGGACTCGAGGAGGAAGGCGGTGGCCTCGGGTCCGTCGATCTCCGGCCCGAGCCCGGCCAGCGGGCCGTCGGCGCCGGGGGCCAGCACCCACCAGCCTGCCTTGCGCTCGGTCCCGAACTCCTTGACCAGGAGGGCGGGCCGGTCCTCGTAGCGCAGTCGCACCACCCCCTGCTTCGGACGGGAGGTCTTGGGCGGGTCCTGGATCTCGATCCGGCCGCCCTGGGAGAGGTGCATGAGCAGCCGCAGGCCACCCTCGTGCTCGCCCACCAGGTACTTGCCCCGACGGCTCCAGCCCTCGAGGCGGCGGCCGACCAGCGCCTCGGGCGGCGGGTCGTAGGTCTTGAGGGCGGCGAACTGGATCGGGTCGAGGCCGGCCACCACGCTGCCGCCCACCAGCGTGTCGAGCCGCTCGGCCAGGGCCTGCATCTGGGGGAGCTCAGGCATAGGGATCCGCCGGTGTCGGCGTGTCGGCGGCGGCGAATGCCGGAGCGTCGGCGGCGACGAATGCCGGAGCGTCGGCGGCGACGAACGAAGGCGCGCTGGGCACGTGGGCGGCGCCCAGGGCGACCCGGGCCCGCTCGGACCGCTCCTCGAACCAGGGCGGCGGGCCCGGCACGGGCATGGGCTGGGTGGCGAGGGCGCACAGGAGGTCGATCTCGGCCAGCCAGTCGCCCACCCGCACCGTCTCCGGGGCGATGCCCGACCCGTCGTCGGCAGCGTTGTGGTAGTTGCCGAGCGGCACCGCCAGCCCGGAGGCCCGATACCCGGCGTTGCAGAACACCGACGCCTCGCACACGCCCCCGTCCATCAGCTTGCGACGGTGGGTGACGCCGGCGGCCTCGGCCGTGGCCCGGACGGTGGAGGTGAGGGCGTCGTCGAAGGTGGTCAGCCGGTCGCCCACCCGGACGATCACGCCCGAGCCCTGGGGCGCCTCGGGCAGGGCCTTCGAGCACTCCAGGGACAGCACGACGGCGTCCGGCGGGAGCACCCCGAGGCGGACCGCCTCGAAGGCTCCGAGGAGCCCGTCCTCCTCGGCCCGGGTGAACAGCCCCCAGATCGGCATGGCGATCTCGTCGCCGACCTGCTCGAGGCAGGCCAGCACGGCGGCGACGCCGAGCAGGTCGTCGCACACCCGGGCGGTGATGAGACCGTCCTCCACGGACCACCCGGGAAAGGCCCACATGGCGAAGCCGCCCTCTGGCGCCTCGCCGTCGACCAGCTCGAACCATCCCCCCTGCAGCCGTCCGCCCTCCCCGATGGCCTCCAGCAAGCGCCCCTGTCCCACCGCTCCTTCGAGTCCGGGGAGGAAGAAGTCGACCGGCGTGCCGGGACGGGCGGCGTCGAGTGCCACCCCGCCGACGAAGTCCAGCCGCAGTCGACCGTCCCCGTCGCGCTCGCTTGTCACCGAGAAGCCGGGGTGGTCGAGGTGGGCCACCAGCACCAGCGGCGACGGGCCGGGGCCGGTGCGCACCACGGTGTTGCCGGCGGCGTCCTGGCCGTGCTCGAGTCCCAGGTCGTCGGCGATCTGGCGGCAGAAGCCGGCCGGCAGCATCTCGCGGTATGGGGCGGTCGGGAGCGACAGCAGCGCCTGGGCGAGGTCGAGCGGGCTCACCCCCGGAACGGTTCCCCGTCGAAGCGCTCCCGCACCGTGAACTCCTCCACCGGGGTGCGGCGGAGCCTGGTGATGGTGCGCACCGGCCGGCCGATCGGCAGCAGGCTGGCGATCACGTCGGTCGCCGGGATGCCGAGCAGCGCCTTGACCTCGGGCTCACGGCGGGAGAGCAAGCTGGTGATGGTGCCCCCGTAGC
>DASXLH010000396.1:0-3396 GCA_036496335.1 Acidimicrobiales bacterium | reverse complement strand
AGGCGGGCGACCTCCTGCAGAACGTGCTTGACGCCGCGCACGTAGACGGTGATGACGCCCATGTCTTCCGACACGGCGATGACGGGGACATCGATGGAGCGAGCGACCCGCTCGGCCGTACGGTGGCGCGTACCAGTCTCACTCGTCGGGACGTTGGGGCTCGGGACCAGATGGACGTTGGCGCGCGCGATCCGGCTGGCGTCACCGGCCAGGATGACCGCGCCGTCCATCTTGCCCAGTTCCGACAGGCGCGGCGGGCTGAAGGCGGCGTCGAGCAGGAAGCCGCCCGAGCAGATGTTGAGCACCTCGGGCTGATCGCCGACCACGATCAAGGCCCCCATCCCGGCGCCGAGGATCCGCTGGAGGCCGTCGCGCAGGGGCTTGCCAGGCGCCACCGACGCCAGCGCCTCCAGCATCGAGCTGGTGTGACGCTCCGCCATGGACAGAGGTTACCGGGGGCCTGCCGGCTGGTTCCGGCGGAACGGCGTGCCCTCGGGGCGGGCCCTCGCGGCCGTCCGGGCCCGACCCGTCAACGCCCCCGGACCGCCTCAAGGCCGTCGAACACCAGTGCCATGGCCTCCTCGAGGGTGCCGGCCCGCAAGACCGTCATCCCGGGCGGCGGCTCGGGACCGTTGACGGGCACGATGGCGCCGGTGAAGCCGAGCCGGGCAGCTTCGGCCAGACGCCGGTCGAGTTGGCCCACCTGGCGCAGCTCGCCGCCGAGCCCCACCTCGCCGCAGGCGACGACGTGGGGCGGAAGGGCGATCCCCCTGGACGACGACACCACCGCCAGCGCCACCGCCAGGTCGGCCGCCGGCTCGACGATGCGGACCCCGCCGACGGCCGAGGCATGCACGTCGGACTTGCCCAGGGGCAGCCCGACCACCCGCTCGAGCACGGCCAGCAACAGCGCCAACCGGGGGCCGTCGAGCCCCTGGGGCGACCGCCGGGGCGGCAGGAACGGGGCCTCGGACACCAGCGCCTGGACCTCGACCAGGAGTGGTCGGTTCCCTTCGAGGGTGGGCACGACGACCGAGCCGGGCAGGCCGGGGCGGCGATCGGCGAGGAACAGCCCGCTGGCGTCGGGTACCCCGCGGAGCCCGGCCTCGGTCATCTCGAACAGGCCGAGCTCGGCCGTGCCGCCGTAGCGGTGCTTGGTGGCCCGCAACATGCGCAGGCCGTGGTGCCGATCACCCTCGAAGGTCAGGACGGTGTCGACCACGTGCTCGAGGACTCGCGGCCCGGCCAGCGCACCCTCCTTGGTGACGTGGCCGACCAGCAGGACGGCGACCGAGCGCTGCTTGGCCTCCTGCACCAGGCGGTGGGCGCACTCACGCACCTGGGCCACCGAGCCCGGGGCCGAGCCGAGGGAGGGCTCGTAGACCGTCTGGATGGAATCGACCACGACCACGTCGGGCGCCACCTCGTCGATGGCGGCCACGACGTTGGTGAGGCAGGTCTCGGCCAGGAGGTAGAGCCCGGGAACGGCCGCGCCGAGTCGCTCGGCCCGGACCCGGACCTGTGCGGCCGACTCCTCGGCGGTGACCAACAGGCAGCGGCTCCCCACCGATGCCATCGATGCCAGCACCTGGAGCAGGAGGGTGGACTTGCCGATGCCTGGCTCCCCACCCACCAGCGAGACGGATCCGGGGACGAGGCCACCCCCGAGCACCCGGTCGAGCTCGTCGACCCCGGTCGGACGGGACAGGCCGCTGGCGCCGACCACCTCGGTGATGAGGACCGGCGCCGACGCGGTCGGTAACGGACCCCGAGCGGCCTCGATCTCGGTCTCGGCTTCCTCCACCATCGAGCCCCACTCGCCGCAGCCGTTGCAGCGGCCGACCCACTTCGGCTCGGCCGTGCCGCACTCGACGCACCGGAACACGGTCCGAACCTTCATGGCCCGACCTTAGGAGGGGGTGGTGACAGCCGGCCGGACCGGACCACAGCCCACGTCGTGACGCGAGGAGGGCATGGCTCCCGCCACGCCCTCCTCGCACACTTCTGATGTTCGGGCCGGCCCGAGCGTGGCGTCAGGTCGCGGACGCCTCGGTCTCGACCAGCTCCTCGATCGGCGGGGTGTCGAACCCGTCGACTGCCCGGAAGGTGATCTCGCCGGCCTCGGTGTCGACGATGATCGTCTGGCCCGAGTGGAACTCCTTGTTGAGGATCCGCTCGGACAGGGCGTCCTCGATCATGCGCTGGATGGCACGGCGCAACGGCCGGGCCCCCAGGGCGGGGTCGTAGCCCCGGTCGGCCAACAGGAACTTCGCCTCGGGAGTGAGCTCGAGGCCGATGCCCTGGCTGACCAGCTGGCGCTGGACCCGCTTGATCATGAGGTCGACGATCGTGGTCACCTCGGTCTTCGACAGCTCGTGGAAGACGATGACCTCGTCGATCCGGTTCAGGAACTCGGGGCGGAAGTGCTGCTTGAGGGCCTCGTTGACCTTCTCCTTCATCTTGGCGTAAGAGACGGCCTCATCGGTCTTGGCGAAGCCGACGTTGGCCTTGCGCAGATCGGCCGAGCCGAGGTTCGAGGTCATGATTAGGACCGTGTTGCGGAAGTCGACCGAGCGTCCCTGGCTGTCGGTCAGGCGACCCTCCTCCAGGATCTGCAGGAGCGTGTTGAACACGTCGGGGTGCGCCTTCTCGATCTCGTCGAAGAGCACGACGGAGAAGGGCTTGCGCCGGACAGCCTCGGTGAGCTGGCCGCCCTCCTCGTAGCCGACGTAGCCGGGAGGGGACCCGACCAGGCGGCTCACGGTGTGCTTCTCCATGTACTCCGACATGTCGAGGCTGATCAGCGACGTCTCGTCGCCGAAGAGGAACTCGGAGAGCGTCTTGGCCAGCTCCGTCTTGCCCACGCCCGAGGGGCCCAGGAAGATGAACGAGCCGCTCGGACGCTTCGGGTCCTTCAGACCGGCCCGGGTGCGGCGGATGGCCTGGGAGACCGCCCTGATGGCGTCCTCCTGGCCGACGACCCGCTTGTGCAGCTCGTCCTCCATGCGCAGGAGCTTGGCCGTCTCCTCCTCGGTGAGCTTGTAGACCGGGATGCCGGTCCAGATCGAGAGGACCTCGGCGATGGCCTCCTCGTCGACCTCGTCGAACAGGTCGACTCCGGAGTCCTTGATCTCGCGCTCTTTGGCGGCCTTCTGCTCCAGCAGCGCCTTCTCCTGATCCCGGAGCTTGCCGGCCTCCTCGTAGTGCTGCGCCTCGACCGCCTCCTTCTTGGCCTGCTGGACCCGGGAGATCTCGTTCTCGAGCTCCTTGTAGTCCGGCGGGGTCTGCATGCGACGGATGCGCATGCGGGACCCGGCCTCGTCGATGAGGTCGATGGCCTTGTCGGGGAGATGCCGGTCGGAGATGTAGCGGTCGGCCAGGTTCGCTGCCGCCACC
>DASXLH010000395.1:0-3662 GCA_036496335.1 Acidimicrobiales bacterium | reverse complement strand
CGATCTCGTCGAGCCGGGCGCTGTGCGGCGCTCGGCCCGCCGGGTGGCTGTCCACCGGTGGACCGTAGATCCGACACCCGGCGGACCGCCAGGGGCTACCGGGGGTACTCCGCCGTCGTCCGCCGGCACGCATCTGGCTCGTTCAGAGTTCGTCTCCTCGTCAGAACATGTTCACCACGTCCGCATACCGTCCTCGCCATGACTGATGCAGCGGCCGACCAGGCGACACCCGGTCGGTGGATCCCCTTCGAGGCCGGCTTCAACTTCCGGGACCTCGGCGGTTACCCCGCCCGAGATGGCACCACCGTCAGGTGGGGCCGTCTGTACCGAGCTGACACGCTGCACCGGCTGAGCGCCTCGGACCTCTCGGCCCTGCGGGATCTCGGACTGCGTACCGTCGTCGACCTTCGGGCGGCGAGCGAGATCGACGACTTCGGCCGCCTCGACCTCGATGCCTGCCCCGCGCCCGCCTGGCATCACGTGCCTATGTTGGACGTGGTCGTCCTACGGCCCAATGAGGCCGAGGAGATCGATGAGCCGCCCGCCCCAACTGAGCGCTCCGACCCGGGAGCGCACTACGTCGAGTTGCTCGGGTCGGGCGAAGCCGCTGTCCGGGTCATCTCGCTGTTGGCCCGTGAGGGCGGGCTTCCGGCTGTCTTTCACTGCACCGCTGGACGTGACCGCACGGGGATGGTCGCGGCCATGGTCCTCGAGCTCCTCGGTGTCCCCGACGACGTCATCGGCCACGACTACGAGCTCACCAACGAGGCCCGCAGCCGCTCCGACGCGTGGATCGCGCAGAACGAGCCGGAGTTCGCCGCGTATCTCGCCCGGTTCAGCCCCGACCAGCGCGTCACCCGGGGCGAGACGATCCTCGGCTTCCTCGCTGGCCTCCGTGCCCGGTACGGCTCGGTCGAACAGCTGCTCGTTGACCGGGGCCTCCGCCCCGTGGGTCTCGATCGGCTGCGCGGCAGACTGCTCGACTGAGGGACGGGCCCGTCAGCTCACGACCACCCGGGCCGAGGCGAGGTTGGGGATGCGTCGGTCCTCGGCGTTCACGTCGCCGTCCCGTCGGGAGTGCACCAGGGCGGTCACGAACCACGTGCCGGGCTGGTCGAACGCGTGGGTCGTCGCCAACGTCACCTCGGCGGTGGTGCCGTCGACCTCCGTGTGCTCGAAGGGGAAGGTGCCGCGACCGTCGAAGTCCCACGCCACCGACACGATGGTGCCCGCCCCGGGAGGTGTCTCGGCGTGCACCTCGAGGGTGACCGCCTCCCCCACCCGCACCTCGGCCCGATCGGCGCCGTTGGCGCTGACCCGCACCACGGGCTGGATGCCACCCCGCTCCGCCGCGGTCGGCGGCAGGGTGACGAGCCCGTCGTCGTAGGTGAAGGCGGTCTCGGCCGGCTCGACGCCGTCCTCCACCCACCCGGCTAGGTCGACGAGGCACTGCTCGATGACCGGGCGGTAGTCGATGAGCCAGGTGTTCGACTTGCGGTTCGGCGACGACGGCACGAACTCGGCCGACACGTGCTCCGCGTTCTCCGTCCAGCGCAGCCGGAAGTTGTCGGCCAAGCCCTGCGGGCCCTGCGCCTTCAGCACCGCGTTGCGGTAACCGATGCCCTGGGGCGGCCACAGCGAGGCGTCGTGGGTGTGGTGCACCCACATCAGCTTCCCTTCGTACTGCCCGGAGTAGTGCACGCCCATGAAGGGCGAGGCGGTCGGGATCTCGTGCTGGATGTGGACGTTCTCGCCGTCGACCCGGAGGAACTGCCACTCCTCGAAGTCGAGGACGTGGTGTCGGTAGGAGTAGCACCAGGCCAGGAAGGCGCGGTTGTCGAGCTCGACCTCGTCGCCTACGGCCACGTCGGTGAAGCGGTCGTTGCTGGCTTCGCCGGCCCCGTCGCACAGCAGCACGCCGCCGGCGAAGTACATCGTGAACAGCTGACGACCGGCCGCCTTCCCGGACGCGATGCGGACCCCCATCCCCATCTGATAGCCGTCGACGTCGCCCACCTCGATGGCGATGGGCAGATCGAGGCCCCGCGTCCCGGCCAACATGACGGCGCTGGGCCGGAGGCGCTGGTACTGCGGCGCCCGGAACTCCGGGTTCTCCTGGAAGTCGCGGGCGGTGAGGACCCGGGTGATCTTGGTGGTGCGGGTGACGAGGTCCTTGCGCACCTGCTCGGGCGAGTCGTGGCCCACGTAGCCCGGCTTGGTCCAGAAGGACTCGAAGTAGTCGGGGTAGTCGCGGGTGAGGCGCTCGGCCATCGAGCACCACAGCCAGATCGTCCCCGAGGGCTGGCCGATGACCCACTCGTCGCCGCGGGGGTAGCCGAGGCGATAGAGGTTGGCCAGCTCCTCCCGCTGGAAGAAGTCGAGTCCGTCGAACGGGTTGCCCGAGCCGCCCGGCTGCATGGCGTCGACGACGTCGGCCAGCTTGTCGCCGAGTAGGCGCTGGACGTTGAACATGCAGGCGAAGTTGCCGCCCTGGGTGCGCAGCAGGCTGAAGTCGCCGTGCTCGGCCACGTTGGCGTCGCCCATGAACGGCAGCGCCGCGTCCCACACGCCGGGGGCGTACTGGAGGCACAGCGGTGAGCGGCGGGCGCCACCGCTGCCGCCCCACACGTAGGAGTGGTGCGGCGCCTCGCCGTAGATCTGGGCGGCGACGTACTTCGAGAAGCGGGCCGACTCGGCCGCGGCCCGGAACCCGTAGATGGTCGGGTCCTCGCCGGCCTTGGGGTCGAACACGTCGCCGATGTGGCCCATGTTCGACTCGACCATGTAGCCGCCGAGCCGCACGATCATCGGCAGCCCGCCCAGCAGGTTGCCGTGCTCGTTGCCGAACGAGTCCTCGTGGCCGGCGTTGGCCCCCTCGAGGGGTTGGTACATCCGCCCGGCGTACTCGTCGGCGGGCGGGAAGTAGAAGGTGAACCGGGTGTCGGTCCCCTCGAAGCCCCCGTGCACGTGGCGATGGGGCGCCTCGCGCTCACGCCACTCGTCGACGTCGACGTACGGCGCTCCGAAGAAGCCGTCCGTGACGACATAGCCGTCGAGGTCGAGCTTGGCCTCCATGACATCCACCTGGGTCATCGGTTCTCCATTGCGGCTGCGAGGTGCAGGAAGGGGGTCAGTCGGTCCCGAAGTCGAAGTCGTACTCGAAGGGGACGATGCGGTCGTAGGGCACGAAGGCGATGGGCTCGTAGACGCCGCCGTGGGCCGGGAAGCGTCCGATGGCGCGGGTGTAGCGCTTCGACTCCTCGATGGCCGCCATCACGTCGGCGACCGGCTCGTCGCACATGAGGACGTGGAGGATGGCGTCGTCGTTGGGGTCGCCGGCCACGGGATCGAAGCGCAGGGCGGCGAACACGCCGGGCACCGCGAACAGGTCGGGGAGGTGGGTGTCGCGCCACCAGGCCAGTGCGGCGTCGCGCTTGTCGGGCGAGGACGGCTTGCCGTAGGCGAAGATCACGCCGCGGTGGTTGATGTACGGCACCGCCGGGGTGGAGACGTGCACGCTCGGCTTGGTGAAGCTCTCCCCCAGCCAGTACCGGCCGCCCGACTTGGCCCGGCCGTCCTTCCAGTAGCGGCCGGCCCGCAGGATGATGTGGTCCATCGCCCGCCACAGCTCTCGGGCCTCGGGACTGGTGAAGTCGAGCGGC
>DASXLH010000394.1:0-7020 GCA_036496335.1 Acidimicrobiales bacterium | reverse complement strand
CCAGGCGAACTCGACGGTGTTGACGAACATCGCCGCTTCGCTACAGACGTCGGGGAACACGCCGTTCGTGGTTCTCGCCGTCGTGTTCATCATCGTCGGGTTCGCGTTCAAGGTGTCGGCCGTGCCGTTCCACACGTGGGCGCCCGACACCTACGAGGGCGCGCCCACGCCGATCACGGCGTTCCTGTCGGTGGCCTCGAAGGGTGCGGGGTTCGTGGCCCTCCTCACCCTGGTGTTCGTCGGCTTCATCAACCAGAAGGAGGTCTGGCAACCGCTGTTCTTCGCCCTGGCCGTCCTCACCATGACGGTGGGCAACCTGATCGCCCTCCGCCAGACCAACGTCATCCGGATCCTCGCCTATTCATCGGTGGCGCAGGCCGGCTTCATGCTCGTGCCGTTGGCCGTCGCCGGCGACATCCCGGCCTCGAACGGTGGGGTGGCGACCGCGGTCGAAGCGACCGTCACCTACATGCTGATCTACACCGCCATGAACCTCGGGGCGTTCGCCACCGTCATGGCGATCTTCCGCAAGACCCGTTCGGCCGATCTCACGTCCTTCGGTGGACTCTTCGAGTACGCGCCCGGCCTCACGCTGCTCCTCACGATCTTCGTGTTCTCGCTGGCCGGCATCCCGCCGCTCGGCGGCTGGTACGCGAAGTTCGTCGTGATCAAGACGCTGTTCGACGCCTTCACGCCGGCGGCGGTGGTCCTCGGCGTCGTCGTCGCCGTCAACTCGGTGATCGCGCTCTACTACTACGCATCGATCGCCCGGGAGATGTGGATGCGACCGGTCCCCGACGGCGACCGGACCCGCATCGTCGTGCCGGCATCGCTGGCGGCGGCGGTCGCGCTGTGCACCATCGGCACGCTCGTCATCGGCGTCCTTCCCAACGTCGTCGCCCACTTCGGCGATCTCGCCTCCTTCGTGGGGTGAGCGCGCCGCCCGCGTGAGCAGAGCAGGGGATGCCCTGACGGACCGGATCCTCCGGGAGGGCGCGCTGCGCTTCGACGTGGCCATGGACATGCTGCTCTACGGCGACGGCGGGTTCTTCTCCTCCGGCGGGGGAGCCGGACGACAGGCCGACTTCGTCACCAGTCCCGAGATTGGTCCTCTGTTCGGGACGGTGCTGGCCCGGGCCCTCGACGAGGAGTGGGAGCGACTCGGGTTCCCCGACCCCTTCGTGGTGGTGGAGGCGGGCGCCGGGCGGGGCGCACTGGCCCAGGCCGTCCTGGCCGCCACGCCCACCTGCGCACCGGCGCTGCGCTATCTCTGCGTCGAGCGCTCGGCGCGCTTGCGGGACCGGTTGGCCGAGGGCCTACCCGTCGAGTCACCGGCCAACATCTTCGGCCCCATCCTGCACGGCGAGGAGGGCGAGGAGGAGAGGCCGGCGTCGGGCATCGGACCGCTGGTGGCGGTGCTCGACGACCTGCCGATGCTGCCGATCGTCGGCATCGTGCTGGCCAACGAGCTGCTCGACAACCTTCCCACCCGGCTGCTGGAGCGAACCGCCACAGGGTGGGACGAGCTCTTCGTCGGGCTCGAGGGCGAGCTGCCGGTGGCGGCGCCCTCCGAGATCGCCGAGGAAGCCGACCGCCTGGCGCCGGACGCCAGGCCCGGCGCCCGCATCCCGCTCCAGCACGAGGCGCTGGCCTGGGTCCGCCGGGCGGCCCGCTCCCTGCAGCGCGGTCGTCTGCTGCTGATCGATTACGCCGACGTGACCCCCTCGCTGGCATCGAGGTCCTCGGTCGACTGGCTGCGCACCTACCGCGGCCACGCCCGGGGCGGCGGCCCGATGGACCAACCCGGCGAGCAGGACATCACCTGTGAGGTGGCGGTCGACCAACTCTCGCGCTGGCGGCCGCCCGACGTGGACCGCAGCCAGGCCGAATGGCTGCGGTCCCATGGCCTCGACGTGCTGGTCGACGAGGCCCGGGAGGGGTGGCGGGCGCGGGCCCACCTCGGTGATCTCGAGGCCATGAAGGCCCGCAGTCGGGTCTCGGAGGCGGAGGCGCTGACCGACCCCACCGGGTTGGGCGCGTTCCGGGTCCTCGAATGGGCGGTGGGCTGACCCTCGGTCGGGGCGAACGGCCGGGTCGAACGGTCGGTCGGTGCCGGGCGGGGCGTGCGTGAACCCGCCCATTCCGTCACGAACCGGCGGGTTTCACCACGAAGCGCGACGAGTCCGTACGAAGCGGAGCGACCGTACAGAAAAGCCTCAACAAGTCGCCATTCACCGTTCTCGATCCGAACTGCCCGGGTCCGACCAGCCTGTATACAGTCCGTGCAGGGCGAGGTCAGGGGCCAGAAGTGGGTGTTCGACGACGGGCGCGGCTGTGGGCCGTGACCGGTGCAGCCGGGTTCGGGCTCGTCCTCTTCGCTGTCGGCTCGATGCTGCCGGCGGCCGCCGCCGACACCTCCGACCCGGCCTCGCCGGACCTCTACCCGGCGCCGCAGTCCCTGTACCCGGCGCCCCAGGCACGCGCCCTCCCGGCCAGCGAACCGGCTCCCGACCCGGAGCCCCCCGCCTCCCCACCGGCGGTCGAACCCCTCGCCTCACCTCCGCCCCCGGCGCCCAAGGCGGTCGTGCGGAGCGTCCCGCACACGGTTTCGGCGCCGCCTGCGCCCGAGGCCGAGGCGGTGGTCCCGGCGGCGGCACGGGCGGCGACGCCGCGCCAGCACCCGAAGCCGCCGCCCCCCGCTCCCCGCCACGAGTCCCTGTTCGTGTCCCTCATCCCGAGGCCGTCCGACGTCTCCTGGAGTCCCGGCCACGTCGGGTTCAACCTGTCGATCACCTTCGCCCTGGTGCTCCTGCTCGGTCTGCCGGCCGAGCTCCTGAACAGCAGCATCAAGGTGCGGGCCGTCGTCGCCCCGCACCGGCGGCGCCTGCGGCTCGGCTGGTTGGCCGCCTTCGAAGCACGCCTGGCGACCGTGCCCGATCCCTTGCTCCTCATCGGCTTCAGCGCGGCCGCCGCGCTCGTCTACTCCCAGCTCGATCCCGGCGTCGGCTTCGACGGTGAGTCGGCACTCTTCGTCGGCGCCCTGGCCATGGCGCTCATCGTGGTGACCGGGGTCCTCGAGGTGGTCCGCATCCCGTACCTGCGCCGCCGTCACAACGTCACCTCGCACCTGCAGCTGTTCCCCCGGGCCTTCGCCATCGCCGCCCTTCTGGTCGTCGTCTCACGGCTCACCGGCTTCCACCCCGGATTCATCTTCGGCATCACCTGCGGCCTGGCCATCAGCGGCCGGCTGCGGGACGCCGACGAGGGGCGCAGCATCGCCATCGCCTGCGCCGTCCTGCTGGCCGTCGCCGCCCTCGCCTGGATCGTGTGGATCCCGGCGTCGACAGCCGCCGCCGCCGACCATCCGAGCACCCTGGCCGTCATCAGCGACACGTTCCTCGCCACCCTCTGGGTCACCGGGCTGCAGGTGGTGCTCTTCGGCCTGCTACCGCTCCGCTTCCTCTACGGGGAGAAGGTCATGAGCTGGTCCCGGATCGGGTGGCTGGCGCTCTACGGCACGGCGGTGTTCCTCTTCGTGCAGACGATCTTCCATCCCGGCCCCGGCGTCTGGGGCGGCCTGTCCAGCTCGACGATGGCCATCCTCGGCCTGGCCGGTATCGCCCTGCTGATCTTCTCGATCGCCTACTGGCTCTGGGCGCGGAGGACCACCGCGCCGCCGCCCGAGCCGCCGGGACCCGAGCCGGAGCTGGTGCTGGTCGGCTGAGGGGACCGGCCGTTCACCGGCCGCGTAACGTCGCCCCATGACCACCACGGGGGGGACGCCGGGCTCGGGTCCGACCAGGCACGCGATCGACGTGTTCGCGCTCGAGGAGCGCACCTTCGACCCGCCGCCCGACCTCGCGGCCGCGGCCAACCTTGCCGATCCTGGCGTCTACGCCGCCGCCGAAGCCGATCCCGAGGCGTTCTGGGCCAGCCAGGCGCGCTCGCTCGTCACCTGGCGGCAGGACTTCCACACCACCCTCGAGTGGGACGCGCCCTTCGCCCGATGGTTCGTCGGCGGCCAGCTCAACGTCAGCGAGAACTGCCTCGACCGCCACGTCGAAGCCGGCCGCGGCGACCGCGTCGCCTACCACTGGGAGGGCGAACCCGGTGACACCCGCACCATCACCTACGCCGACCTGCTCGCCGACGTGCAGCGCTTCGCCAACGTGCTCAAGGGCCTTGGCGTCGAGCGGGGCGACCGCGTCAACCTCTACCTGCCGATGATCCCCGAACTGCCGGTGGCGATGCTCGCCTGCGCCCGCATCGGTGCCGCCCATTCCGTCGTGTTCGGCGGCTTCAGCGCCGACTCGCTGGCCGACCGGATCAACGACGCCGAGGCCAAGGTCCTGATCACCGCCGACGGCGGGTACCGGCGGGGCGCGCCCGCCAACCTCAAGGGCAACGCCGACGCCGCCTGCGCGAACGCCCCCTCCATCGAGCACGTCGTGGTGGTGCGCCGCACGGGCGAGGCCGTCACCATGGTGGAGGGCCGTGACCGGTGGTGGCACGACCTCATGGCCGATGCCGAGCCGACCTGTCCGGCCGAGGCGCTCGACAGCGAGACCCTCCTCTACCTGCTGTACACCTCGGGCACGACCGCCAGGCCCAAGGGCATCATGCACACCACCGGCGGCTACCTCACCCAGGTCGCCTACACGCATCGGAACGTCTTCGACCTCAAGCCGGAGTCCGACGTCTACTGGTGCGCCGCCGACATCGGCTGGGTCACCGGCCACAGCTACATCGTGTACGGGCCGCTCGCCAACGGGGCCACCTCGGTCATGTACGAGGGCACGCCCGACACGCCCGGTCGTGACCGGTGGTGGGACATCGTCGAGCGCTACGGCGTGACGATCCTCTACTGCGCGCCCACCGCCATTCGCACCTTCATGAAGTGGGGTACGGCCGAACCCGAGGGCCACGACCTGTCGACGCTGCGGGTGCTCGGGTCGGTGGGCGAGCCCATCAACCCGGAGGCCTGGATCTGGTACCGGACGGTGATCGGTCGGGACCGCTGCCCCATCGTCGACACGTGGTGGCAGACCGAGACGGGCGGCATCATGATCAGCCCGCTCCCCGGCCTGACGGTCACGAAGCCGGGCTCGGCCACCTTCGCCCTCCCCGGCATCGGCGCCGAGGTCGTCGACGAATCGGGAACACCGGTGGCTCGGGGTGAGGGTGGCTACCTCACCCTCACCCGACCGTGGCCGGCCATGCTGCGGGGCATCTGGGGCGACCCGGAGCGGTACCGCGAGACGTACTGGAGCCGTTACCCGGACCGCTACTTCGCCGGTGACGGCGCGAAGGTCGACGGCGACGGCTACCTCTGGCTGCTCGGGCGGGTGGATGACGTCATGAACATCTCGGGGCACCGGATATCGACCACGGAGGTCGAATCGGCCCTGGTCGACCACTCGATGGTGGCGGAGTCAGCCGTCGTCGGGGCCACCGACGCCACCACCGGCCAGGCCATCGTCGCCTTCGTCACGGTGAAGGGCGGGGTCAGCACCGACGCCGCCCTCGGGGAGGAGTTGCGGGCCCACGTGGCGCACCGCATCGGCCCCACCGCCCGGCCGAAGACCGTGATCTTCACGGACGACCTCCCGAAGACCCGGAGCGGCAAGATCATGCGGCGGCTGCTGCGGGACGTGGCCGAGGGCCGGGACCTGGGTGACACCACGACCTTGGCCGACCCGGCCGTGGTGGAGGAGATCCGACGCCGGGCGCTCGCGACGCCAACCGAGGATTGAGCACCTTCGCCCACTGGCGCTGGCGGACGGACCCTGTCGACGGCGGCACGGCGGTGATCTTCGACGTCGACGGTGTCCTCGCCGACGCCACGGCCCGCCAGCACCACCTGAACGGCCCCGGTCGTCGCGACTGGGACGCGTTCTTCGGCGCGGCCGGCGGCGACGTCGTCATCGACGAGGTGGCTCGTCTGGCCGAGCTCATCGACCCGACTCACCTGGTCGTGCTGCTGACGGCCCGGCCGACGACGATCCTCGACCTCACCGTCGACTGGCTCACCCGCCACGCGCTGCGCTGGGACCTGCTGGTCATGCGTCCGGCGGCCGACTACCTGCCCTCGCCCGAGGCGAAGCGGGTCGCCGTCCGTGAGCTGCGGGCCGCCGGCTTCGACCTGCGCCTGGCGATCGATGACGACCGGCGCAACGTCGACATGTTCCACGCCGAGGGCATCCCGTGCATCTACATCCACTCCGGCTACTACGACTGACGCCCGCTCCCCGGTTCTCAGGGAGCTCACAGGTGGATCGCAGGGTGCGTCAGTAGATTTCCGGCTGTGTTGACGAACGGCATGAAGACGGCGGTGCTCCTCGGCGGGCTCGGTGGGCTCATGGTGCTCATCGGGTCGTTCTTCGGGACCGGGGGCGCGGTCATCGGTTTGCTCCTGGGCGTGGCCTTCTGCGGCTTCTCCTACTGGAACAGCGACAAGCTGGCCATCAAGGCGGCCCGGGGCGTGCCCGCCAAGGAATCGGAGATGCCGGAGTACTTCCAGGTCGTGCGGGAGCTCACCTCGAAGATGGGCATGCCGATGCCCAACCTCTACGTCACGCCCGACCTCCAGCCCAACGCCTTCGCCACCGGCCGCAACCCCGAGCACGCCGCCGTGGCCGTGACCACGGGCATCCTCCAGACGCTCGACTGGGACGAGCTGCGCGGCGTGCTGGCCCACGAGCTCGGCCACGTGGGCAACCGGGACATCCTGATCAGCTCGGTGGCGGCGGCGGTGGCCACCGGCATCACCTTCATCGCCACCATGCTGCGCTTCGCCGCCATCTTCGGGGGCGGGCGCGGCGACAACCGGGGCGAGAACCCCATCGCGCTGATCGGCATGGCCGTGCTGGCGCCGATCGCGGCCGGTCTCCTCCAGGCGTCGCTCTCCCGCAGCCGTGAGTTCGAGGCCGACCGCTCGGGCGCCAAGCTCATCGGCGACGGCGAGCCGCTGGCCCGGGCCCTGCTCAAGATCGAAGCCGGCGCCAAGGCGATCCCGATGAA
>DASXLH010000393.1:0-3721 GCA_036496335.1 Acidimicrobiales bacterium | reverse complement strand
AAGGCGGCCAGGACGCTCACCGAGACCAGCGTGTCCATGGTGGCCACGCCGTGGCGGAGGTTGGCCCAGGTGGCACGGTGGAACGGCGCCGCCCCCCAGGTCACCACCGGGGTGGCGAGGGCGAGCGAGAGCCACTGCCAGCCGCGGAACTGCAGGGCCGGCACCATGGCCATGGCGAGGACGGGGACGGTCAGCGCCGCGCTCACCCAGACGCGCCGACCGAGTGATCGGAGCTCGTCGGTGTCGCCCTCCCGGTCGGAGGCACGGTCGGGGTCGGCAATCGAAGCCTCGTAGCCGGCCGCCTCGACCTGGGCGACGAGCTCGTCGGTGTCGAGACCGACCGGGTAGCGGACCCGCGCCTGCTCGGTGGCCAGGTTGACCGACGCCTCGACCCCCTCCAGCCGGTTGAGGCGCTTCTCGATCCGGGCGACGCACGACGCGCAGGTCATGCCCTCGATCCAGAGGGTGACCTCGCCCAGGGTCGGCGGGGCGGGGGGCAGCGTGGGTGACGCCGTCACGGGCCTGCCATCGAGGGCGGCACCAGCTCGTAGCCGGCTTCCTCGATGGCCGCGGCGGCCGCGACGGGATCGAGGGGACCATCGGCGTCGACCTCGACGGATCCTGCCTCGAGGTCGACCCGCACGCGCTCGACGCCGCCCAGGGAGACGAGCTCGCGGGTGACCGCCATGACGCAGTGCTCGCAGGTCATCCCTTCCACGTGCAGGACGGTGGTGGTCATCGGTCAGCTCCTCAGCAGTCGGGCGACGGCGGCGCTCGCCTCGTCGAGCTTCTCGTCTGCCTCCTCGCCGCCGGCGGCGACGGCGTCGGCCACGCAGTGACGGAGGTGCTCGTCGAAGAGGCCGACGGCCACGCTCTGCAGCGCCTTGGTCACCGCCGACACCTGGGTGAGCACGTCGATGCAGTACCGATCGTCCTCGACCATCTGCTGCAGGCCGCGGATCTGGCCCTCGATCCGCCGGAGTCGGCGGAGGAGGTCGGTCTTCTGCATCTCGTAGCCGGCCATCGCCGCAAGGATACCCCGGTGGGGTATTACTTACCCTCCGGGCGACGGCCGAAGTTGGTGCAGTTGGGCAGGGCGCGGGCATCGGCGGTCCGGGGGTTTGCCAACATGCACGCATGCCCCTCGTCATCGACCGGTTCCTCCGGCTCCGTCGGCGCCGTGCCGGCGGGCTGTCGGTCGACCCGTCGCTCGGCTCCGCCGACCTCGACCGGCTGGCCCGATCGGTCGACGACCTCCTGGTGCACCGGGATCGGGCCGGCCAGCGGACGTCGGCCGCCCGGGTGCTGCACACCTACGGCACGCTCGACACGACCGGGCGACGCCGCTTCCTCGCCATGCTGGCCGAGCGCTTCTCGGTCGACGAGGCCGCCGTCGACGCTGCCGCCGAACAGCTCCGCACGGCCGAGCCCGGGCCATCCCGGCGGGCGGCCGAACGGGCCATGCGCCAGGCCATCACCCCCCGGCACCTGGCCTTCCTGCGACTCGTCACCGGGCTGCCGGGCGGCGTGAAGCTCCTTGTCGACCTGCGGGCCGATCTGCTGCCCGTCCGCCGGGAGGACCCGTCGCTGGCCTTCCTCGACGACGAGCTCGTCAGCCATCTGTCGTCGCTGTTCGACGTCGGCCTCCTGGAGCTGCGCCGGATCAGCTGGGAGGCGACGCCGGCCGCGGTGCTCGAGTCGCTCATGGCCTACGAGGCGGTCCACGAGATCGCCGGCTGGGACGACCTTCGCAACCGACTCGACTCCGACCGCCGGTGCTACGCCTACTTCCATCCGGCCATGCCCGGCGAGCCCCTGGTGTTCGTCGAGATCGCTCTGACGGAGGGCATCGCCGAGCGACTGCCACCCCTGCTCGACCTCGAGGCCACCAACCTGGCGCCCGAGGAGGCCGACACGGCGATCTTCTACTCGATCTCCAACTGCCAGCCCGGCCTGGCCGGGGTCGCCCTCGGCAACGAGCTCATCAAGCACGTGGTGGAGGAGCTGCGGCGCGACTTCCACGGCTTGCGGATGTTCGCCACGCTCTCGCCCATCCCCGGGTTCCGGGCCTGGGCGGAGGCCCGCATCGGGACCGGCGACCTGTCCCAGGCGGAGAAGGAGTCGCTCGGAGACCGCATCGATCCGGGCGACCAGCGCTGGCTCGACCGGGCCCGGCCGGCGCTGCTGTCACTGGCGGCGCGCTACCTCACCCAGCCGGTCGGGGGCCGGGCCGCCGACCAGGTGGCCAACTTCCACCTCTCCAACGGGGCCTCGGTGGAGCGGATCGACTGGCTCGCCAACCCGGCCGACTACGGGATGGACGGCTCGTTCGGGCTGATGGTGAACTACCGCTACGACCTCGATCGGATCGGCTCCAACACGGTGGCCTACCTCGACCGGGGCGTGATCACGGCGTCGAAGGACGTCCGCTCCCTGATCCGTTGACGACCCCCGAGCCCCGAGTCGGCCCGACGCTCACCGAGGGTGGGCGGCGCTACCTCGAGCTGCTGCAGCGCTGCCTCACCCGCGAGCTGTTCCTCGACCAGGACGAGCCGGACCTCGACCCCACGATCCGGGCCGAGGGGCGGGACTGGCCGGCCACGGCCGACACCATGATCGGACAGGTCCGCCTCGACCACGTGCTGTGGTGCGCCCGGACCGTCATCGAGGAGGGCGTGCCCGGCGACCTCGTCGAGTGCGGCATCTGGCGGGGTGGGGTAGTGGCCCTGTTCCGGGCCGTGCTGGCCGCCTATGACGACACGGATCGCTCCGTCTGGGGGGCCGACTCGTTCGCCGGCCTCCCCGTGCCGGACACGACCCGCTACCCGGCCGATGAGGGCTACGACTGGTCGGGGGTCGACGCGCTGAAGGTCGGCGCCGACGAGGTGCGGGCCAACCTGGCCCGGTACGGCCTGCTCGACGATCGGGTCCGCCTCCTCGAGGGTTGGTTCGAGCACACCCTGCCCAAGGCCCCGATCGACGCGTTGGCGGTGTTGCGGGTCGACGGCGATCTCTACCAGTCGACCATGGACGTGCTCACCGCCCTCGAGCCCAAGGTCAGCCCCGGCGGCTTCGTCATCATCGACGACTACAACGGCTGGGAGCCCTGCCGCAAGGCGGTCGACGACTACCGCGCCGGTTCCGGGATCACCGCCCCGATGACCTCGGTCGACTGGATGGCGGTGTGGTGGCGCAAGGGGGAGTCGGACTCGCTGGACCAGTGAGGGACTCGGTCGCCGCCCCGGCTCGCACCTGAGCCGCCGTCCAGCTGACTCGACCGCGCGGGCGGGGGCAGGGCACCATTGCCGGCCACCAGCACGTTCGATGCATCGCCGATGCACCCCGGAAGGAACTCCTCGATGCCGATTGCCATCTCCGACGACCACCGCGACCTGGCCGGCGTCGCCCGGTCCTTCCTCGAAGGGGTCGATGCGAGAGCGGCGGCGCGGGCAACGCTCGACGCCGCCGACGAGGCGCTCCCGCCGTTCTGGAAGGAGCTGGCCGAACTGGGTTGGCTCGGGCTGCACCTCCCGGAGGAGCACGGCGGGTCGGGATACGACCTGCCCGAGCTGGCGATCGTGCTCGACGAGCTCGGTCGGGTGGTCGCCCCGGGGCCGTTCCTGCCGACCGTGTGGGCCTCGGCGGTGGTCAACGACGCCGGTGACGATGCGCTCCGCAGCCGCCTGCTGCCCGGCCTCGCCGACGGCTCCACCCCGGCCGC
>DASXLH010000392.1:0-5584 GCA_036496335.1 Acidimicrobiales bacterium | reverse complement strand
CGCTCGTGCTCCAGCTCCTCGGTGTGCAGCGGTTGGCCCAGCATCCGGCGCTTGACCCGGTAGCCGACCGAGTCCGGCGGCAGCTCCACCGGCGCTCGGCTGGGCAGCGGCGCCGGCGCTCGCTCGTCGGTACGGGGCGGTTCGGTCAGCGTCATGCCGGCTCCTGTGGGGCGTCCAGGGGGAACGTTGCGAGTGAAGGCGACGACGGCATCAAAGCGCCGTCAAAACGGCTTCGACGGCGCCAAGAACACGTCAAGATCGCCGTCGCGGCCTTACCGTTGCTCCGTGCGCGGCGAGCTTCGGGTGCACCTCGGCGCAGCCCACGGCGTGGGAACCACGTTCGCGATGCTCGACGAGGCGCGCCGCCGCCAGGGGCGGGGGGCGAAGGTGGTGGTGGCCGCGGTCGACGCCCGGGGGCGGGCCCCGCTGGCCGACCTCGCCGCCGATCTTCCCCGGGTGGCGTCCCGCCCCTACGGCGACGACATCGATGTCGAGCTGGTGCTGGCCGCCGCCCCCGACGTGGTCGTGGTCGACCAGCTCGCCCACGTCAACGCCAACGGCACGCAGCGTTGGCAGGACGTCGAGCGGCTGCTCGACGACGGGATGGACGTGCTCACCACCCTCAACGTCAGCGAGATCGAGTCGCTGCGTGACGTCACCGGTCGGATCCTCGGCCAGCCCCCAGCCGTCACCGTTCCCGACGCGTTCGTCGACGGCGCCCAGGTCGAGCTCGTCGACATGACGCCCCAGGCGCTGCAGCGACGGTTGGCCCACGGGACCCTCGTCGCCGCCAACCAGCTCGACGCTGCCGCCGCCAACCAGTTCCGCCTCGAGAACCTCAGTGCGCTGCGGGAGCTGACGCTGCGTTGGATGGCCGACCACGTCGAGCTCGGGGCCGGGCCCGGGGTCGAGCTGGTCGCCGTGGCGCTCAGCGGCGCCCCCGCCTCGGCCATCGTCGTCCGCCGGGCCGCGCAGCTCGCCGATCGCCTGCACGGGCACCTGGTGGGGATCCACGTCCGTGCCTCCGGTCGTCGAGCCGCACCCGTTGTCGATCCGGGTAGCACCATCGACGGTCGGACGAGCGACGGGCTCGCCGACCAGCGCGTCCACCTCGAGGAGCTCGGCGGCACCTACCGGGAGGTCGCCGGATCCGACATCGCCGAGGCGCTGGTTCGGACGGCCGTCGCCGCCGGAGCCACCCAGCTCGTCCTCGGCGCCTCGGCCGGGCGCCGGTCGCTCGTCAACGACGTGCTGACCCAGGCGGGCTCATCCCTCGACGTCCACGTGATCGGTGGGGTCGACCGGCCGCGGGCCATCCCGCGGGGAAGGCCGGTGGGGCTGGCCCGTCGGCGGGTGATGGCCGGGTGGATCCTGGCCGGGGTGGGGCTGCCGATCATGACGGCGGTGCTGGTGGCCGAGCGGGGTCACATCGACCTCTCGAGCGGGGTGCTGAGCGAGTTGCTGGTCGTGCTGGCGGTGGCCGCCGTCGGCGGCGCCGTCCCGGCCGTGGCGGCGGCGGTGGCCGCCACCGCGCTGCTCAACTGGTACCTCATCCCGCCGCTGCACCACTGGCGGATCGCCGCCTTCGACGACGTCCTCGCCCTCTCGGTCTTCCTGATCGTCGCCTCGGTGGTGGGCTCCTACGTCGCCTCGGCCGCCCGACGCAGCGCTGAAGCCGCCCGCGCCCGGGCCGAGGCCGCCACCCTCGCCGGCCTGGCCGCCTCCTCGGTGAGCGACGACCCCTTGCCGGTGCTGGTCGAGCAGCTCCGCGACGCCTTCGACCTCACGGCGGCGGCGGTTCGCTTCGACGGGAAGCTGGAGGCGGTGGCCGGCACCCCGGATCCGTTGGCGCCCCCGCCGCTGCGCCTCGCCCTCGCCGACGGCGGCGAGCTCATCCTCCACGGCCGCACCCTCACCGGCGAGGACCAGTCGGTGCTGCGGGCGTTCACCGACCACCTCCAGGCCGCCCTGCGGGCCCGCCAGCTCCAGCGGGATGCCTCCTCGGCCCACGCCCTGGCCGAGGCCGACGAGCTGAAGAACGCGCTGCTGAGCGCGGTGTCCCACGACCTGCGCACTCCCCTGGCGACCATCAAGGCCTCGATCAGCAGCCTCCTGCAGGAGGACGTCGAGTGGGACGACCGGGCGGTGCAGACGTTCCTCCTCTCGGTCGACGAGGAGACCGATCGCCTGGCCGCTCTCGTGGCCAACATCCTCGACATGGGCCGGCTCCGGGTCGGGGCGCTGCAGATGCTTGTGCGGCCGGTCGGGATCGACGAGGTGGTCTCCTCCGCCGTGCACAGCCTCGGCCCGGCCGCCCAGTCGGTCGAGGTGGCGGTGCCGGAGACGCTGCCCCACCTGCAGGTCGACGCCGCCCTGCTCGAGCGGGCACTGGCCAACGTCATCGCCAACGCCGTGCACTTCGGAGGCGGCGACGGCGAGCCAGACGGGTGTCGCGGCGGGGCGGTGCGGGTGGAGGCCGCGCTGGTCGGCCCCTGCATCCACGTGCGCGTGGTCGACCGAGGGCCGGGGATCCGACCGGCCGACCGGGAGCGCATCTTCCAGCCGTTCCAGCAGCTGGGCGACCGCCGGTCGAGCGGGGTCGGGCTCGGCTTGGCGGTGGCCCGGGGCTTCGTCGAGGCGATGGGCGGCGAGCTGACCGCCGAGGACACGCCGGGCGGCGGCGCCACCATGGTCGTGCGCCTCCCGGTCGAGGAGTGACCCGCGTCCTGGTCGTCGACGACGAGGCCGCCATCCGCCGGACGCTCGACGAGAACCTGCGGGCCCGCAACTACCTCGTCGACCTCGCCGCCGACGGTGAGCGGGCGCTCGAGCTCGCCGCCGAGCACCGCCCTGACGTGATCATCCTCGACCTGGGCCTGCCCGGGATCGACGGCGTCGAAGTGGTCCGCGGCATCCGGGCCTGGGCCACGACGCCGATCATCGTCCTGTCGGTGCGCGACGGGGAGACCGACAAGGTGCAGGCCCTCGACGCCGGCGCCGACGACTACGTGACCAAGCCCTTCGCCATGGGCGAGCTGCTGGCCAGGTTGCGGGCCGCGGAGCGGCGGCGGGCGGTGAGCACGGAGCACCCCGTCGTCGACACCACCGCCTTTCGCATCGACCTCGCCGCCCACGTCATCACCTCGTCGTCCGGGGAGGAGGTCCGGCTGACCTCGACGGAGTGGCACGTGGTCGAGGTCCTCACCCGGAACGCCGGCCGCCTCGTGACCCACCGCCAGCTGCTCCAGGAGGTGTGGGGACCGGCCTACGGCCGGGAGACGAACTACCTGCGCGTCTACCTGGCCGCCATCCGCCGCAAGCTCGAGCCCGACCCGTCGCACCCGCGCTACTTCCTCACCGAGCTGGGCATGGGCTACCGGTTCGTGCCGGACGGAGAGCCGTAGCCTGACGGCCGGTGAGCACGCCTGCGGCCGAGCACCTCCGAAGCAAACCTGGTGCGCACCGAGTTCCCGTTCGGGTCGAGCTCGGGACCGGCCATGGCTGAGCCTCGCCGGGAGGTCCCGAAGTTCACGGCTGGCTCACAGACGGGTCCCGGGCCGCGCACAGGTGCGTGGCCCAGCGTGACGGCCATGCTCACCACCGAGCCGCCTGCATCGCCCCAGCCGGCAGGTGGTGAGCGTCCATCCACACCGGCCCCGCAACCGGCCACGGGCATCCTGGCCACTGCTCGGACGGTGGTCGTCACCGCCGCGCTCGTGGCGGGAGGGCTGTTGCTGGCCGGGTACCTCGTCCACGAGGTAACCGGCAGCCACGGACCGATCGTCCCGACGTCCCAGGTGGGCACGTCGAACGGTCCGGTGTTCCCGGGCTCCGGCGGGAACGATCGCCCGAGGTTCCGCGGCCGGCGACCTGGCGGGTTCGGCGTCCAGCCACCTGGCGCCTTCTCGCCGAACGATCCGTCGTCGGGTGGCAACCTCCCGCCCGGGGGTCCTGGAGGCGGGTTCGCCGCACCCGACGGCGGGGCATCGCAGGGCGACACGACGACACCGACGACCGGCCGGGCGTGATCGTGACGACCATTGCCCCAGATCGGCCGCCGGAGCGTGCAGCCACGGAACGTCGTCGGTTCACAGGTGTTCCGCAGGTTGCTCCGACACTCTCCTCATGGCCGCGGGCGATGGTCAGGACCAGTGCCCGACCGGGTGCGATGAGCGAAGGAGCCATATGACAAACGTCAAAGCACGGATAGCGGGGGCCGTGATCGGCGCCGTCATCGCCATCGGCGTCGGTGGCGCCGGGATGGCGATGGCTGCCGACAACTCGTCGAGCACGACGACGCCCCCGGCGTCGAGCGGTAGCCCGACAGCCCCCGCCCACGACAACGCCAACTGCCCGAACATGGGTGGTAGCTCGGGCTCGTCCGGCTCGGGTTCGAGCTACAACTCGAACGTCTGACGCAGCCCGTGGCGCGCTGGCGCCACGTTGACCCACCGGGGGGCGCTCCACCAGGGGCGCCCCCCGGTCTCGTCCCGAAAGGCCCGATGCGCCGCGCCCTCGCCCTCCTGACCGTCGCGCTGCTCGTCGCCACCGGCTGCTCCTCCGGCGGTGGCAGCCAGGTCGGCGGCGACCTCGTCGCAATCGGTGCCGGCCTCCAGGGGCCGTCCGGCACGACCGCCCGCGTCTACGCCACGGGTGTCCCGGCCGTGTCGGCCCTCGCCTTCGACGATCAAGGCCGTCTGTGGGCGGCGTCGGCCGCGTACGACGACAAGGGCGACGACGGGATCTACCTGGTCCAGGGCGGGAAGGCGACCAAGGTGACCGCGGCCCACACCCCGCTCGGGCTCCTCTGGATCGGCGACACCTTGTTCGTGGCGCAGAAGGAAGCGGTCGTCACCTACTCGGGCTTCGACGGCACCGCCTTCGGGAGCGCGACGACGGTGCTCACCCTCCCCAGCGGGGTGGGCGAGGTCAACGGCCTGGCCCTCGGCGCCGACGGGCGCATCCGGCTCGGCATCAGCGCACCCTGCGACAGCTGCACGCCGACCAATGCCCTCTCCGGCACGGTCGTCTCCTTCGCGCCGGACGGCACCGGCCTCCAGGTGGAGGCATCGGGCATCCGGGCGCCCGTGGGCCTGGCCGTGCGCCCGGCCACGGGAGCCCTCTACGTCACCATGAACCAGCGGGACGACCTCGGCGCCTCGACCCCGGGCGACTGGTTGTCGGTCGTGTCGACGGGTCAAAAATGGGGCTTCCCGGCCTGTTACGGCCAGGGGGGCACCGCCTGCCAGGGTGTGCCGGCGCCCGTCGCGGTGCTCGACCCGCACGCCGCGGTGAGCGGCGTGGCGCTGCTCACCGACCAGCTGGGGAGCTCGTTCCGGGATGTCGCCCTGGTGGCGGAGTGGGCCAAGGGCGTCGTCCTGGCGGTGCACCTCGACCCGGCCGACGGGCACGCCGCTCGGGTCGACACCTTCCTCACCGGCATCAAGAGCCCCGAGCCGGTCGCCGCCGTGCCCGGTACCGGAGCCGGCGTGGTGGTCGGCGACTGGTCGAGCGGCACCATTTACCTCGTCACCGCCTGAGACGCGGGACGGCACCAGGGGGCCGACCCGGCCGATGGCCCGAG
>DASXLH010000391.1:0-6787 GCA_036496335.1 Acidimicrobiales bacterium | reverse complement strand
GCTAGCACGGCACCGGAAGCGTCTCTGTAGCCGGCCAGGAAGCTCCGCCTGAAGGTCTCGTATATCGCCGCGTTCCCACGGGCGAAATCGTCGAAGAGCACCATGAACAGCGCATTGGCGACATCGAACGCGGGTGGCCCGTAGCCGCAGTCGTCAAGATCGAAGATCCTGACGACGCCATTCGCCTCGCGGAGGTTGCCGACGTTGAAGTCGCCGTGCAGGAGCTGGTTCACCTCACCGGTCGGTAGGCGCTCGGCTGGCACTGCACGAAGGGCCGCGACGAGCGGAAGAGGGCTAGGCGGCAACCGTCTCATCGTCGAGTGCAATTCCGCCAGCGTCCTTCCCATTCGCTCTGCATCGGCGGCCCGGGCGGGATCTGGCGGAATGCCGTCAGCGAGCTCGAAGCAGATGACGTAGCGCAGCTGCGCTTCGGCGACGAGCTCGGTCACGAGTTGCCCACTGATCGGCAGCGGGCGGCAAACCCGGGGGTCCAGCTCAGCGAGGGCGGCAGTGACATCGAGGCGAGCATCGAGCTCGACGCGATTCACCATCGACGCGTCCAGCACCTTCGCCACAGCAGGTGTGCCGTTGGGCCCGACCATCCGGAACACACGGCTCTGGTGTCCCCCGACGAGCTCACGGACCTCGGCGACCCCGAGCACCCGAGTGAGGCGCGGCCCGAGATCCATGGCATGGAGCTTCCCACGGGCCGGCGGCCGCCCCGAGGGTGTCGCCGGCAGGCAGGCCGCGTTACGTGGGTGACGCAGACAGCCGGTCGAGGACCGCCACCAAGGGGGCGAGCCCTGGGTCGACGTCGACGGCGAGGCCGCCGAGTGAGCGGAGCTCGCGCTCGGCGTCGTCCGGATCGGCGAACTCGTGGTGCTGGAAGGGCGGGCCGGCCACCTCGGAGGCGGACACGGGCATGGTCATCAGATGCCGAGCCACCGGCCCGACGAGCCCGACCATCGTGCCGTACAGCATGCCGACGAGACGCGGGCGGTCGGGCTCATCCGGCGCGAACAGCCGGTCCATCAGGATGAAGAGGTAGGTGTAGGCGGCGTTCGAGAACCGGGCCAGCGGCTGGACCGCGCCGGGCAGCTCGTCGAGGATCGGGTTCCGGATCGCGTTGTGGACCGGACCCACCCCCTCGGCATGGGCGAGCACCCGTTGGAACTTCCAGAAGTGGGTGAGCTCTGCGTGCTGCGGGTCGGCGAAGCGTTCGTCGGTCAGGCCCTCCCCCTGGTGGATCATCACCTCCAGCGCCTCGATCGCCCGATCGAGACCGGCCACGCCCAGCAGTCCGCCTGACGCCGACGTGTCGTACTTCACCGGGGCGTAGTCGTGGGGATCGTGCAGCTGGCGCTCGACCTGCGGATGATCGAAGAGTCCGCCGCCGACATCGAGCCGACGCAGCGCCCGTTCGAGCTCCCGGTAGAGCTGTCCCTGCGATTCCCATCGGTCGGGCGAGAGCGGCGCGTCCGGCGTGCCGGGCTGCTCGATCCGGAGGAACAGGTCCTCCACCACCGCCTGGCTGAAGGGTGCGAGGTCGACCATCAGCTCGGGCTCGTGGTGCAGGAGCGCCGACGGGTAGGTCGGCATGACCGTCGGCTCGTAGAAGCGCGGCTCACCCCCGACGGCGAGCAGCACGTTGGCGGCGAGCGTGGCGTGGAGCATCTCCTCGGTGGCGACGCTGCGGATCAGCTGCGACCACTCGTTGTCGGCGTCGGCGATCGAGTACATCGCGTACAGGTAGGGCGGGATCGTCGACAGCTCGATCCTGATCGCCTCCTGGAGGTGGTCGCGTAGGTCGAGGACGGTGTCGATGGGCATCCCTGGGCTCCGGGACTCGGCGTGGCCGGTGGGCCGCCGTCGCGACCGACGACGGACGGAGAGTAGTGGCCCGTCGTCACGTCATCACCTGGTCGTTCGCGCCTCGGGACTGACCCAGGGCGCCGCCCCGTGGCCCTACCGACGAAGGGCGAGACCGAGTGCCGCGAAGGCGGCGATGGCGGTGACGGCGCTCGTCGCCCCCAGCGCGTTGATCTCGCCGTGCGCGCTGGCGGCGTAGGCGATGATGCCGACTGCCGCCCCGGCCGGAAAGGCGACGAGGCTCGTGACCCGGGACGGACTCACCTTGACGTTCATCATGGGATGCAAAAGCAGCGGGAGGCCACGCTCCGTGAACAGAGGCGACGCGACGGAGACACCGAGGCACCATTGGGACGGATGAGCGCGATCGGCGATCGGTACGAGCGGCGGAGTAGGGCGTTCGCGGCCAAGATCGCCGCCACCCCGACCGATCGCTGGACCAGTCCGTCCCCCTGCGAGCACTGGCTGGCACGCGACGTCGTCGCCCACATCGTCGAGATGCACGAGATCGTGCTCGGCCGCGCCACGGACCGCAACGGATCGACGTCCCTGGCGCCGAGCGACTTCGATCCGCTCACCGCCTTCGATGGCGTCCGGACCCGAGCCGCGGCGGTGCTCGCCGACCCGACCACCCCGACCGAGCTCGCCCGAGCGATCGACGACGAGCTGGGCATCGATCTTCCCCAACACGGTTGGGACCTGGCCAAGGCCACGGGACAGGACCCGACCATCGACCCGGTCGACGTGGCCGAGCTCTGGGCGGCTGTGTCTTTGTTCACCCCCTCCCAGTGGAGCTTCATGCGCACGCCCGGCAGCTTCGGACCGGGGATCGTCGTCTACGGCCCCGAGGTGGCGGTCCCGGCTTCGGCTCCCTTGCAGGACCGGCTCCTGGGGCTCCTCGGCCGCGACCCGCGGTGGACGCCCGCCGGCCTGGGCGAGCTCGACTAAGGCCGGTAGGCGTCCGCGGCGCGGACCGCGGCGACCGCCTCGGCGGCCCACACGTCGAAGAGGTGGGGCATGGCCGGGATGAGCGACTGCTTGGCGTACACCGC
The DNA here is from genome assembly GCA_036496335.1 of Acidimicrobiales bacterium. Taxonomy (GTDB): domain Bacteria; phylum Actinomycetota; class Acidimicrobiia; order Acidimicrobiales; family CADCSY01; genus JAEKLB01. Next base: position 3,866 of record DASXLH010000391.1, on the reverse strand, counting down.
CCAGCGGAGATGGAGGAACCAGCGGATGCCGACCACCGCCGGCGCGACGTGGCGCAGGGGAGGCATGCCACGGTCCACGAGCAGCATCACGAGGTCGATGTCAGCCGGTCCCCGCACGGGCACCTGCCAGTCGACCACCCGTGGGCCGTCGGTCCCCTCGAACACCTGGTCGAACTTCAGGTCGCCACTGGCCAGGCGCGACGTCTCGACGACGGCGGCCACCACCGGGGCCGTGGCCGACCACCCCTCCAGGAACTCGACGTCCTCGGTGGTCACCCGTGAGAACCGCCGGTCGGCGATCAGCTGGGACACACCCTGCAGCGTCCAGTCGACTTCCATCGCCCAGCGTTCCGAGGTGTCGATCTCGACGAAGGCCGGAAGACCGGGCGGGAGCGAGCTGATGGCCTCGACCACCATCTGCGCGTCCCGCAGGATCGACGCCTCCGACCGGCCGCCGAGTGGCCACGGTCGTGACAGGTGTTCGAGCAGGAGCGTCGAGGACTCCGCGTCCTGGGTCAGGACCCGGCAGGCCGGGAGCAGCGGCGTCGACCCGGCGGCGAGGTAGAAGGCCGGTTCGACCGTGAGCAGGCGCTGGGCCTTGTAGACCCACGTCGAGCCGTCGGCCAGATCGAGCTGCTCGACCGAGGACAACGGCCAGGCGCGGAGCTGTCGACGGCCGGTGACCTCCGCGCCCAGCAGCGACGCCAGCTCGTCCGTCGAGTGCACATCCACGTCGGCGACGTCGTGACGGTGCACGAGTCCATCGGAACACATCTCACCGGGGCGAGCCGGGCCGATGTCGCCCGAGAACACGCGGGCGCCGGGCGCGGGACCAGCGAACCCTTCGGCGTGGTACACACGCCCACGTGCACCTCGACCTCCACGTCTCCCGCTTCGACTGGGCCGGCGCCCCGGCCGGGATCGGCCCCGGCGTCGCCCACCTGGCCCGCTCGGCCGAGGGCCTCGGCGTCCGCACCATCTCCTTCATGGACCACTGGTACCAGATGGACCGCGTCGCCCCCGCCGACGACCCGATGCTCGAGGGCTACACCGCCCTCGGCTTCGTGGCCGGCGTGACCGAAAGGCTGCGGCTCCGGCTCCTGGTCACCGGCGTGACCTATCGCCACCCTGGCCTGCTGGCCAAGACCGTCACCACGCTCGACGTCGTGTCGAGCGGCCGGGCCGAGCTCGGCATCGGCGCCGCCTGGTACGAACGGGAGCACATCGGGTTGGGCGTGCCCTTCCCGTCCACCTCCGAGCGGTTCGAACGGCTGGAGGAGGCGCTGCAGATCTGCCTGCATATGTGGAGCGACGACAACGGCCGCTACGACGGCGTCCACTACCAGCTGGCCGAGACCCTCTGTTCGCCGGCGCCGGTGAGCGAGCCCCGGCCCAGGATCATGATCGGCGGCACGGGCGAGAAGAAGACCCTGCGGCTGGTGGCCCAGTACGCCGACGCCTGCAACTTCTTCGGCTCGCCCCCCGAGGTCGCCCACAAGGTCGACGTGCTGCGTGGCCACTGCGACCGGCTCGGACGCGACATCAACGAGATCGAGGTCACCGCCTTCGCCGACGTCGGCCCGGACAGCGGCACCGACGACGTGCTGCGCAGCGCCGAGGCGTTCGCCGCCGTCGGAGTGACCACCGTCATGGGCCGGGCCATGGGCGACGACCCGGCCGCCGCCCTGGAGAAGGTCTTCAGCGGGGCGATGGACCGCCTGGGAGCGATCCAGCCGATCAACCTCTGACGACGCCGACCGGCGCCGGCTCAGGTCCGGTCGTCGATCACGTCGAGGTCGTAGAAGGTGGGGCGGGCGCATTCTCGTCGGGCCGAGTCGCCCGTGCCGGGCCGGAGCGGCGGGCCCGTCAGCGGTGGTCGGGGTTCGCCGTCAGGCCTCGTCGACGTCGCCGGCCCGGCCGTGCTTCCAGTAGCCGCGAACCGTCGCCTCCGAGCGGCTCAGGCCGCGGTCCTCGAAGAGATGACGGCGGATCCGTTGCACGGCGGCGGCTTCGCCGGCCACCCAGATCCGGGAGCCCGGCGTGATGACCGCATCACGTACCGCCTCGACCATGGCCGACCCGGGGGTTGACCCTGGTTCGGCCCGGTGCCAGCCGACCTCGGCGCCGGGATGCTCCGGCAGCGGCGGACGGGCGTCGAGGTCGTCGACCTCGACGTGCACCGACACCGGCGTCCCCGAGGGCACGGCGGCCAGCACCTGGCCCAGGGCCGGCGCCGCGGATTCGTCCCCCACCAGCAGAAAGGCCGGGGCGTCCGGATCGATCCGATAGCCGCGGCCCGGGCCCGAGACGGCCACCTCGTCGCCCGGCCGAGCTCGCTCGACCCAGCGGGACACGACGCCCTCCCCGTGCAGCACGATCGCCAGGTCGAGCTCGAGCGCGGCCGGGTCGGACCGGAGCGGCGTGAACGTCCTGATCCCCGGCCGGCGACCATCGGGCAGGAGGAACTCGTTGCCCGTCCACGTCCCCATCACCAGGGCGTCCGACCCGGAGGGTGGGACGAGCAACCGCACGCTGGCCGCCGGCTCGTCGACCACGAACCCATCCAGGTCGGGGCCGGTGAAGGTGACGAGCGACAGCCGGGACGTGAGCCGGACCAGCCGACCGACGGTGACCCGCCGGAACCGAGGCGGCTCACGCCGGACACGCACGACGGGATCCTGCGGCTGGTCGCTCACACCCCCAGCGTCCCACCCCTCACGTCCCCGGACCGTTCTGGGAGTGGTTCCGACACCTGCGGCGTACCGGAACCACTCCCAGAACGGCGGTTGGGGGCGACGGGTCGGGCTGCCAGAGTTGGATCGTGATCAGGGTCGTGAGCCTCGTCCCGTCGGTGACGGAGACGCTGCTCGCCTGGAACGTCGAGCCGATCGCCGTCACCCGGTTCTGCGAGCAGCCCGGCCTGACGACGGTGGGCGGCACCAAGGATCCGGACGTCGACGCCATCGCGGCGCTCCGCCCCGACCTGGTCGTGCTCGACGAGGAGGAGAACCGCCTCGAGGACCACGACGCCCTCGTCGCCGCCGGTGTCCCGGTCCACGTGCTCCGCATCCGGGGCATCGCCGATCTCGACGACCAGCTTCCGCCCCTCGCCGAGCGGGTCGGCGGCCATTGGCTGCCGCTGGATCTGCCCGACCCGCCCGAGCCATGGACAACTGCCTTCGTCCCGATCTGGCGGCGACCGTGGATGGCGCTCGGGACGCCGACGTACGGCACGTCGATGCTCGCCGCCCTCGGCGTCCGCAACGTGTTCGCCGACGAGCCCTATCCCCCGTGCACCCTCGACGACGCCGCCGCCCGCCGACCCGACCTCGTGCTCGCCCCCGACGAGCCCTACCCCTTCGGCGAACGGCACCGGTACGAGCTCCAGACGGTGGCGCCGACCGTCGAGCTCCTCGACGGCAAGGACCTCCTGTGGTGGGGAGTCCGGACCGCATCGGCGTTGAGCCGGCTCACGATCGCCATCGGCGGTGGCCCTGACACCTCGACCTAGCGGTCGGGCACCCGGGGGGCGATGTAGGACCGCCAACCTCCGTACGACGTGATGTCCGGGCAGCCGTCGACCGCCACGGACTCGCATAGGAAGCCCAGGCACGTCGTGCCGTCGTCGAGGTCCAACGTGCCGATGGTGAGCGGCGACGGCACCGCCGCCACGAACGCCCCGAACCCCTCGACCGGGAGCCGCCAGCGTTCCCCCTCGATCGAGGCTCCTCCCGAGCCCACCCGGACCAGGCCCGGCCGAGGCGGCTCGGTCAGGAGGGCGAACAGGCGGTACGACGAGGCCGTCCGGACCGGACCGGCCAGTTCCCCGCCGAGGCCGGTCAACTGGCCGTTCAGGGGCTCGCCCG
>DASXLH010000390.1:0-6285 GCA_036496335.1 Acidimicrobiales bacterium | reverse complement strand
ACCCCGTGCTGGACCATGCGCCACCGTCGCCGCCCCGGCCGCAACTGATCAGGGCAGGGGGTTGCCATCCCGGCGGCCAACGGTGACGTCGTCGAGAGCGGCGAGGAACCCGTCGAGGCGGTCGGCCAGCCCGGCCCAGATCGCCCGGGCGAAGGCCTCGCGGTCGCCGTCGGGCCCGAGCGCCTCGAGTCGTCGAAGGGCGTCGTCGGCCCAGTGGTAGGCGTTCACGGCCGTCTCGGACATGTAGACGCCGATCAGCGCGGCCACGTGCGCCCGACCGGGCAGCACCGCGCCGCTGTCGGCCCGCTCCCGGTAGGTGCGGGCACCGATCCGGCTGAACTCCACCAGACCGTCGCGGATCGCCCGCAGCAGCGCCGTGGTCTGCTCGACCGAGCCATGAGCCGTCGCGTAGAGGACCGCCAAGCCCTCCGAGCGGAAGGTCAGGAAGCTCACGTCGATTCCGCTCGGGTCGAGGGAGTCGAGCAGGCCGCGCCCAGCCTCGGTGATGGAGTAGCGGACCGGGCCTCCATCGGCCGGCTCGTCCGCCTCGGCCAGGCCGTCCTCGACCAGCCGCCGAGGCAAGCGGTACCACGTGCGCTCGGAGACGGGCCAGAACGCTCCGCTGAAGTTGCTCCTGCTGAGCGCGTGGCTCGCCAGCTCGTAGGCGGACCAGTCCCGCTCGGCGAGCAGACCGAGGGCGATCAGCTCCGGGGTCGTCGCCACCCCTTGACAGTACTGCCGATGACAGCATAGAACCTAGCTGTCATCGGCAGTACTGCCAATGACACTTGAACCACCGGGGGACGCGCCATGGACGACAAGCAGCGCAGGGCGGCGATCGAAGGGTGCCCCGGCGAAGACCTCGTCGCGTGGCTCCTCGGGAGCATGGTGCCCGGCGCTCCGGTGGTGACCGACGCCGAGCTCGACGCCCGGTGCGCCTTCCCTCCTGGCACCGACGGCCTCCACATGCGAACCCAGCTCCACGAACGCGCCCAGGCAGGCGGTGGGCTCGACGCCGTACTCGGCTGGCGGCTCCGCCACATGTGGCAGCTGCCGGTCGTCACGTGTCGTTTCCTCGACGGCCACAGCTACGACCTCGTCTACGGGATCGATCGGGCCACCGATCGGCTGACGGGGTTCCGCCTGTGCCGATCGTTGGGCGATGTCGAGATCTCCATGCAGCATCCCAACGCGACAACTCCGGACGAGCGTTCCGCGGTTCTCGGGCTGTTCGAGCGCTCCTTCGGGGACGCCGACCCCGGGCATCTGCTGCCGCAGTTCGAGCGGATGAACGAGATGCTCGTGATGCGCGACGCCGAGCAGCTCATCGGATTCGGCTTCAGCCGGACGGAACAGCTCAGCCTCCCGGTCCTCGGGCCGACCTGGATCGGGTCGTCCGGGACCGTCTGCGTCGACCCGGCCTATCGCCGTCTCGGTCTGGCCGACGGCGCCACGATGATGACCAACGTGGCGCTGCGGCCCGATCCCTCGATGCTGATCTTCCACTTCGCCACGCCCGTCACCATCCATGCGGCCCTGCGGAACCTGGATGCACCGTGGCCGGGACGCGACGTGCACGAGATGGAGGCGGCCTACGCTGCGCCGACGACGACCCAGCGGGCAGTGGGCGAGTTCCTCGCCGACGACGCCGGCGCCAGCGGCTACGACGCCGACAACTGGGTGCTCATCGGCGACGGCCACCCCTCCGGCCACGCCGTCGAACCCGATCGCCTCGACCCCGCCTACGGCCGCCTGTTCGCCCCCGTCGACCGGACCCGTGGCGACACCCTCCTCGGACCGTTCTGGCTGGTCGAGCCGCCCGAGGCCTGGTTCAGCTGAGCAGTTCGCGGGTCCCGACGCGTGCAGGCCGCTCGGCCTGCAGCCAGGCGGCCGGCGAGAGCCGGCTCGCAGCCGAGCGCGGCCCGCGGAGCGAGGCCCTCAACTCAGAACGCGCCCTCGATGATCTCGAGCTCGTCGCCGAGGAGGGCGGCGACGTCGAAGCGGATGGTGGCGGGGCGGACCTTGGACTCGGAGATCCACCGGGCGGCGAGATGGCGGATGCGCTGACGCTTGTCGCGGGTGACGGACTCGGCCGGGGTGCCAAAGGCGTCGGTGCGGCGGGTCTTCACCTCACAGAACACGAACGTGGGCCCGTCCCGCAGGATGAGGTCGAGCTCGCCGTCGCGGCAGCGCCAGTTCCGGGCCACGATCTGGTAGCCGTTGGCGGAGTACCAGGCAGCCGCGACTTCCTCGCCGCTGGCGCCGGTGGCGAGACGTTCCTTGGTCACAGGTCCTTCTTCGGGAGCTCCTCGATGTTGACGTCCTTGAACGTCACGATCCGCACTGACGACACGAAGCGGCTCTGCCGGTACATGTCCCACACCCAGGCGTCGTTCAGCGTCAGCTCGACCCAGCTCCGCCCGCCGTCGTCGTGGACGACCTGCTCGACGCCGTTGCACAGGTAGAACCGCCGCTCGGTCTCCACCGCGTAGGCGAACATCGGCGACACGTCCTTGTACTCCCGGTACAGCTGGAGCTCGATGTCAGCTTCGTACCGCTCGACGTCCTCGGCACCCATGGGGGAACTGTAGGGGTCCGCAAGCAGCTCCGGTCGTGCCCCGGGCAAGCTGCTCCGGCATTCCCCGACCCGCACCGTTGCCGGATCGCACCTCAAGTTGCCCCCTGCAGCCGACGAGGGCTTGTCCGAGGCAGCACCATGGGGTGCAGCCCGTGCAGCGAGGATGGTCAGGTCATGGGACGAGGACGCCGACTCCAATCCGGGGAAGCGGCGGTGAGCGGGACCTCCCGCCAGCGCCTGATCCCTGCCCGGTCCCGCGGCGCGCACGCCGAACCGAGGGCGAGGCGCCACCGGTCGACGAAGTCGAAGGTCTTCTTCGCGGGCATGGGTGCCCTGCTGGCCGGGACGGCCGCCTTCGCGGCGACGAACTGGCTGGTCGGCCTGGGCGCGGGTTCGAGCGGCGAGGCGCAATCGGCCGGCATCGCCAACCTCACGATCACCGCGGTGGCTTCCCCGGCCGCCACCAACCTCCTCTACCCCGGGAACACGGGCGACGTCGTCGTGACCATCGCCAACCCCAACCCGTATCCGGTGACCATCACCGCGGTGCAGCTGCCGATCAGCTCCACCTACGCCACCGGCTACACGACCAGCGCCCTGACGACGACCCAGACGGGCTGCCTGGCCGCCACACCCAGCGGCGTCGGCTGGAACTTCTCCAACGGGACCAGCGGCTCGTCGCACACGCTCACGACGCCCCTCACCGTCGGCGCCAGCGGTCAGGCCAACAACCCGTTGGTCGTCACGCTGACGAACACGGCGACCATGGCGTCGACCTCGCCGGCGGCCTGCGCCTCCAGCTTCTTCTCCATGCCCTCGCTCACGGGCGTGACCGCCAGCGGTGGTGCGGCGGCATCGACGACCAGCCCCGCGACGAGCGGATGGACGAGCTAGCCGGCGAGCGTCGCCTCGATCGGCCCGGTCCTCGGGTGCTTCCCGGAGCTCTGCCTCCGGGGAGCCCCCGGCGCCGGCTGGCGCGCCCGCCGGTGGGCGTCGCCGCGTTGGTCGCCCTGCTGGCGCTGCTCGGCGCCGGGGTCGGGCCCGCCATGGCGGCGACCGCCTGGCGTCCGGCCCTCGCCGCCGGCAGCAAGGGCCAGGCTCGCTCGCAGGCGTCGCCGGCGGCGCCGACCACCATCACCGCCACCTGCACGTCGTCCTCCGCCAAGACGGTGCAGGTGGCCTGGTCGGCCGTGCCCCGGGCCACGTCGTACACGATCTACCGCTCGACGACCTCGTCCAGCTCCGGCTTCACCTCGCTCGCCACAGGGGTCGTCGGCACGTCGTGGACCAGCGCGGTCCTGGCGGCCGGGAGCAACTGGTTCCGGGTCACGGCCTCCGTCGGCACCAACTGGTTGAGCGCCCAGTCGTCATCGAGCGGGCTGCGGACGATCTCCTCCAGCGGCTGCACCTGACCACGCCGGACCTCTCTCATGGCTCAGACCGGCGCGGTCGCCGTCCCACAGAGCGGGCACCCACCGGTTCGTTCGTTCCACTCCTCGACGAACGCCTCGGTCACGACGTCGGCCTGACGCCGGAGCGTGGGCTCGCCCACCCGCGCGGCATCGGTCATGTCGACGGCGAGGAAGGCGGCGACGCCTGCCACCGCCGCGCCGACGTCCCCGGCGGTCTGCTCGTACGACAGCGTGAGGTAGGGGATCCGGGCGGCCTCCAGGAAGTTCGGCCAGCCGGTCTCGGAGCCGTGGATCTCGGCATGGAGGGTGGTGACCCGCCAGACGTCGAGCGCCTCCGGCACCGACGCCCGAGGATCGCCCTCCCGTTCGGCCCAGGCACCTGTCACCTCGGCCCGCCAGAGCGACACCGCCGTCCGCAGGCAGTTCCGTCGCAGCCACACCCCCCGGATGTCGGGGCCGAACACCGATCGGAACCGGTCGTGGGCCTCGAGCCCGGCGAGGCCGGCGAAGTGCGACGTGTGACCGAGGAGGTCCTGGAGGTGGAGCCAGAAGAGCTTGGCTCCGAACACGCCGTTGGGCGTCGCACCGTCGCGCCGCGCCGCCGCGAGGTACCGCTCGTAGTTGGTGTCGTCCGGCGGCGGCAGGCCGAGCCGGCGGGCCAACCCGGGCTCCTGGAGGCGCCAGAAGTACTCCTGGGGCCGACCGAGCACACCGGTCGAAGCCAGGGCCTCCACCAGGAGGCTGGATCCGCTGCGGGGCGAGCCCACCACGAAGTAGGCGAGCGCGTGGTCCATGGGGCCGGAACCTAGGTTCATCCCGATCGAGTCGCTCGGGAGTTGGGCGTCGACGAGCGACCTGAGCTCCTGGCCAATCTGGGGTGGACTGTCGGCGGGGCTACTCGGACGGCCTGGCGGCCCACCTCATGGTCGGATGAGTAGCCCGAAGGGGACGGTCGCGTTGAGCAGGGACGCCGAGCCGGACGGGGTGACCGTGTAGGTCCCGGGCGTGGCGATGGGCGTGCCGCAGGCGGCGTCGGGAAACACCACGACGGCCCGACCGTCGGCCAGCCATCCGAGCGGGAAGCTCGCCAACCAGGTGCCGTCGGCGGCTCGCGCCACCGGGCGCGGGTCGTGGCCGCCGCTGACGAACCACGCCGACTGGCTCTCGCATTCGCCCGACCACTGCGCCAGTGCGGTCCGCCCGTCCGGTGACGTCGACGACCACACCCAGAACCCCTCGGCATGGCCGTCCGGGCCACCGGGGAAGGGCGGCAGGTCCAGGTTCGGACCGTTGTCTCGCAGGACCTGGCGGGGCGGCGTGGCCGCGACCAGCGAGCCGTCCGGCTGGATCTGCACGACCTCACCGTCGGGAGCCCGGAGATAGGTGGTCGGCCCGCCGGAGAACACCGGCTGCAGACCGGGCAGGTCACCGACCGTGGTGCCGTCCAACGCCACGATCCGGACACCCGCATCGCCGGCGACCAGCAGGTTCGTCCCCGACAACGGGACGGCCGCCGGAGGACCCGCCTTGGCGGTGGCAAGGACGGTGCGGGAGGGCGGTGAGGCGGTCGGCGCCGAGGCCCCTCCGCAGGAGGAGGCCAGCGCGACCAGCGCCAGAAGCACCGCCCCCCTTACCTTCACCGCATGCAGTCTGCCAGGTGGGCCGACCGGCGGTGGTTGGCTCAGGCGCCGGTCTTGCGCTCCAGAGGAACGCGCTTCTCCTTGATCTTCGCGGCCTTCCCGCGCAAGTCCCGGAGGTAGTAGAGCTTGGCCCGACGGACGTCGCCGTAGGTGACGAGCTCGATCCGTTGGATGATGGGCGAGTGGACGGGGAACGTCCGCTCCACACCCACGCCGAAGCTCACCTTCCGGACCGTGAACGTCTCGCGGATGCCGTCACCCTGGCGGCGGATCACGATGCCCTGGAAGACCTGGACGCGCTCCCGGTTGCCCTCCACCACCCGCACGTGCACCTTGAGGTTGTCCCCGGGCCCGAAGGCGGGGACGTCGTCACGCAGGTTGGCGCGGTCGACGAGATCAGTGGGGTTCATGGCGCGTGACTACTCCCGGGAGAACCGAAGGGACGGGGAAGCCTAGGGCACGAGGCCGAAGCTCTCCAACAGCGCCCGCTCGTCATCGGTGAGGCCGCCCCGGGCGGCGAGCAGATCGGGCCGCTGGTGGGCGGTGCGGGCCAGCGCCTGGGCCCGCCGCCAGGCGGCGATCCGCCCGTGGTCGCCGCTGCGCAACACCTCCGGCACGGCCCAGCCCCGGAACTCGGCGGGACGGGTGTACTGCG